>DTSF01000331.1 GCA_012965485.1 Dehalococcoidia bacterium | reverse complement strand
GGATTCCCATTGTCTCAGACCTTAGGTCGCCACCGATAAGCGCCCCTGCCCCTGCCGTGGGTGTGCTAGACGAAGATGTAGCTGCAAGGATTAAAGAGAATTCAATAGCAGCATTCAGCTTAAGAAAAATGTTTTTGGTTGAAGAAGTTAGGAAAATTTTGACAAGATGCTAAGTTGGGTAACTGACTAGCTTCATCAAATTACATGATCACTGATATTAGAGCTGCAGGCGTTAACAATGTGCGCAACGTATCACACTATATTTTTGGGGAAAATAGTCTCGATAACCTGCCATCGCTACTAGCCGACCGACGTAAGGGGTTAGGAGACAGCATAATCTTTCTTGTTGACGAATTTTTTAAGGACAAAAACAAAATTCTTGACCGGCTTCACATAACAAACAAAGATCAACTCATCATAGTAGATACGGGAAAAGAACCTACCACAACTTATATCAACGAAATCTATAGTGGATTGGTAAATATTGATGACCCTAGCAGATTAGTAGGAGTGGTTGGAATAGGCGGCGGAATCACGCTCGATACAGCAAAAGCCGTTTCTAATCTTTTGGGTAACGGAGGTATGGCCGAAGATTATCAAGGCTGGGACCTTCTAACCAGTCCGGGATTATACAAGATAGGAATACCGACAATATCGGGTACTGGATCTGAAGCTACTCGAACTTGTGTAATGACGAATGCTAAAAACGGTTTAAAGCTAGGTATGAATAGTGAATATACTATTTACGATCAATTGGTGTTGGATCCAGAGTTAACTAAAACTGTTCCGAGAAGCCAGTACTTCTATACAGGAATGGATGCATACATTCATTGTACCGAGTCACTATCGGGATCGTACAGAAATACCATTGGTGATGCTTTATCCTCACAGAGTCTAAATCTCTGCCGTCAGGTATTCTTAGGCAACGATATGCTATCAGATAGAAATAGGGCGAATTTGATGGTTGCATCCTATCTAGGTGGTTGTGCAATAGCCAGTAGTTATGTTGGAGTAGTCCACCCATTTTCTGCAGGCCTGAGTGTCGTATTAGGGCTACATCACGGTGTTGCAAACTGTATTGCATTAGCAGCGCTTGGTGAATTCTATGGAACTGCAAAAGAAGAATTATTAACTATGGCCCAAGCCCAAGATATCGACATACCGCATGGTGTTTGCGCCAATTTATCTGAGGATCAATATGACCAACTTTATAAGTCCACAGTCGTTCACGAGAAGCCTCTAACCAACGCATTAGGACCCGAATATCGAAATCTCTTAACGCGTGACAAGGTGTATAAAATATTCTCAACGATGTAAGACGCAGAAGCCAATGTAGCTTGAAATCAAGGAGTCTGATGTGACCGGTTATAAGATACCGTTTTCTGCTCGCTCTCATCAATACACAGATGATGAGTGTAAGTTGGTAGTCGATGTTATGTGTAACGCATCACCTTTAACTCAGGGTGTTTATTTGGATAAGTTCGAAAACGAGTTTGGACATTATATTGGAGTAGAGCATGCATTTGCTGTAACCAACGCAACTTCTGCACTCGAACTAGCGGCACAATTGTGTAATTTTGAATCAAGTGATGAAGTGATAGTGCCAGCGCACACTTTTACTTCAAGTGCATACCCGTTTGCCAAGAATGGCGCCAACATTGTCTGGGCCGATATTGAATTGAGTTCAAGAGTAGTAGGCGTAGAACAAATTCAGAAATGTACTACATCAAGAACTAAAGCAGTTGTTGTCCCACACCTGTATGGATATTTGGCAGATATGCCAGAGATCATGGAGTTTGCTAAGAAAAAT
>DTSF01000330.1 GCA_012965485.1 Dehalococcoidia bacterium | reverse complement strand
GTTTTCATTTCGATTTCCAAGGGCACGTCAAGAATTACTGCTGAAGGCATCAATTCTCCGACCAAGGACTCCATTTGTTGTAATTCCTGCCGGGGTACTTCAAATATTAATTCATCATGAACTTGAAGTATCATTTTTGATTCCATTCCCAGCACCTTCAGCTGCTCATCTATGTTGATCATAGCTATTTTTATGATATCGGCGGCGGTCCCCTGTATTGGCATATTAATGGCAGCTCTTTCAGCCTGGCTTCTCAGGTGGATTTCCGGTAAATATCTTCTTCTACCGAGCAATGTTTCAATATAACCACTCGTGTGGCATTGTGACTTGATTCCCTCTAGGTAGTTCAATATCCCAGGATATTTATTGAAGTAGATATCTATAAACTCCTTTCCCTCTTTTTGGCTTAAATCAGTTTGCCTCGCTATCCCGTGTGGGCTTAAGCCATATATAACTCCAAAGTTCAGGACTTTGGCCACTCGTCTCATATCAGGTGTCACTTCGTCAATCGGAATGTCATAAACCATTGAGCTGGTTGCACTATGTATATCTTCTCCACGATGAAATGCATTTACCAATTCCGAATCTTTGGATAGATGCGCTAACACCCTAAGTTCTATCTGTGAATAGTCGGCCGCCAGTAACACATCTTCATCTGGATTTTCAGTCACAAAGGCTTCTCGAACTTTTCTGCCAAGTTCCGTTCTCACCGGAATATTTTGGACATTAGGATCGTTACTAGATATGCGCCCGGTGGCTGTACCAGTTTGTCTATAGGAAGTGTGAACACGACCCGTTGATTTGTTGACCATGCTAGGAAGGGCATCTATGTATGTTGACTTAATTTTGGCTAATTCACGATGTTCCAGAATGCGGTTCAGTACCTCATATGATCTTGAATCAGCATTTTCAGAATCACCTTTATCCAATATGGTTTTGAGATCTTCCAATGCTTGAGCATCAGTTGAGTGTCCACTTTTTGTTTTTCTTGTTGGTGGCAGATTAAGCTCGGTAAAAAGTAATTCACTCAGTTGTTTTGGAGAGTTTAAATTAAATTCGTGACCAATTAATTCGAACATTTCAGACCTAATTTGGTCCAATTGTTCACCGATAGAGATTGACATACTTTCTAAAATATTTTCGTTTAACTTAACTCCATTCCTCTGCATGGTGACCAGAATAGGTATTAATGGAACTTCAACTTCATAAAATAGCTTAGAAATATTTTTTTGTTCCAATTCGGATTTCATTACGTCATGGAGACGCTCCGTAAAATCCGCGTCTGCCGTTGCGTATTCTGCCGCCTCTTCGACCGATACTTCAGCCATTGTAATTTGGGATTTCCCAGTTCCTATCAGGTTTTTTATAGGGGTCATTTCTTCTCCAAAACATTCTAAGGCCAATTCCTTTAATCCCCAGTTCCTTCTTCCGGATAAATGGGCCGCAACCATAGTGTCAAAGGATAGCCCTTCTACTCTAACGTCATCGTTCATTAGGACCATAATGTCAAAATTGGCATTGTGGGCCCGTTTGGGTACCGCAGGGTTTTCAAAAATAGGTTTCAAAGTGGATAAAACTTCACCTTTCGGTAGCTGGGTCCCATTGTCATGCCCAATTGGAATATACCAACCTTTGTTGGGCTCAATTGAGATGGATATACCCACTAATTTGCAATTCATTGCGTCTATGGAAGTAGTTTCTGTATCGAAGGAAAATCCTGAATCAGTATCTATTTTTGTAGCCAATTCCTTTAAAGACTTTTCATTGTCAACGAGAAGATATTCTGTTTCGGATTTTTCGTTCAGGAACGACAGTTGAGCTTCAGAATTGTGGC
>DTSF01000329.1 GCA_012965485.1 Dehalococcoidia bacterium | reverse complement strand
GCTGTGTGGACTCTATTTTTTCTATATCGAGTCGCCAAAAAAGGAAGGCTTCGAGACTCTATAATAGCCGGAGTATTGATTGGATTTGGTTTAGCATCAAAGATAAGCTTTTTCCCAATTATAGGGGTGTTCTTGTTCTCCCACCTGATAGGTTCCATTGCCTATTACTTCGAGCCCCAAAAGAATCTCTTCCCGATATCCATCGCAATGAAAAACATGGGTATAGGTCTACTCATAGGGCTAATTTCTTTCGTATTAGCCGAGCCCTACGCAATTCTTGATTGGAACCAATTTATTGCTGATACCACAGAACAGTCGGAAATGGTACGGAGAATCAGGGATTATCCGTATACCAGACAATATATAGACACCACCCCTTACTTGTACCAAATCACTCAATTAGGTCGATGGGCACTAGGATGGCCGCTCACAATAATAGGTCTGATAGGAGCGGTTTCGGTTTTGGTATGTAAAAGACACTGGATATTAGGAACCTTCACAGTTACAACAGTCTTCGCCCTTGGCTTCTTATTAACCTCATCGAATTCAATCCTGATGATATTGATTGCCTCTGGCTTTGCATTTTTCATCCTAATAATTAACTTCATATTGAGGGGATATAAGTCATTAGAGACCACATTAATTCTTTCTTGGGTAATTCCTTACGCTCTCATCGTCGGCAGCTTCGAGGTTAAATTCACAAGATATTTACTACCAATAATTCCATTGCTGGTAATACTTGGGAGTGCTTTCTTAGTACAGTTAACGAATAGCCCAAAAAAATATACCCGAAAGATAGGATACCTTGGGTATATTTTGGTCATATTTTCCACCGTTGCATTTGGATTAGCCTACCAAAATATATATGCCACACCACATCCCGGGGTTGCAGCCTCCAATTGGATAAACCAAAACGTACCACGCAACTCTTCGTTACTAAAAGAACATTGGGAAGAAAGCCTTCCTGACTTAGAAAAATACCGTCTGAGTGAACTTCCCATATACGACCCAGACACTCTCCCCAAATTAAATAAAATGGCTGAATCCCTATCAGAAACAGATTATTTAATAATTTTCAGTAATCGCCTCTATGGCACGGTCACCCGAATTCCAGAACGTTACCCTCTTATGGGCGGGTACTACAACGCTTTATTCTCGGGGGATTTAGGATTTAAACCTGTTCATATTGAAAATTCATATATGTCTCTTGCAAACATCAAAATTTATGAAGATTCTTTTTCCAGACCTAACCTACCATCGGTTGATGAAGCAATTTTTCCCAAAGGTGGCATCAGTATTAATGGTGGTTTTGCAGACGAAAGTTTTTCAGTATATGACCACCCTATGGTAATCATTTTTCTCAATTTTGAAAAACTGGAAGCTACTAAATTAAAAACCATCATTGAACAAAACTCGATGGATTTTTTGTCTGTTAATCAATACAAAGTCGTTCCCACCAGCAAAGAGCAGACAGCCGATTTGATGATGTCGGAATCAACTAAAGCAGGTCAACAGAAGGGGGGAACTTGGTCTAATATCATTCACAACGACTCTACATCAAACCGGTACCCCATCCTTTTTTGGATAGCCTGCCTGACACTTATTTCACTAATTTCATTTCCTATTGGTTATCTCATGTTTTCCACATTTGACGACAAAGGATACTTGTTTGCGAAAACATTGGGGTTACTGATGGTGTGCTTTATTGCCTGGATTTTATCTAGTTTACACATAATGGGATTTGGTAAATCTTCTCTCTGGCTCAGCATAGCATTGGTATCTACGATTTCAATATTCATAACAACTAAAAAGTATCAAGAGATTTTCAAATATCTCTCAGCGAATT
>DTSF01000328.1 GCA_012965485.1 Dehalococcoidia bacterium | reverse complement strand
CTAGGCCTGTAATGAACGGGCAAAGCACCTTTCTGGGCAGGGGAAAAAGGAAGTAAAGCCAGGTGGCGGGCCTTCTTCACAGCTTTTGCCAAAGACCTTTGACATTTCGCGCACATGCCGCTTTTTCGACGAGCCTCTATCATGTACCTGTCAGAAACAAATTTCTTAAGATAATCAACATCCTTATAGTCCAGTTCCTTTTTATCCACGCAAGGTTGGCAAACCTTCCGACGCGAATAGAAGCGTGGTCGACCTCCAGGCCTTCTTTGTGGGGTGCTTTCTCTTTGTGTTGTCATCAATAGACTCCGATTCAGTTACTATCCTTACGAAAAGTTATAAATTCTTATCGATCACCAAGGCAAATCATCTTCGATTTCCTCTCCATCTTCCCCTGAAGGGACTGTAGAGGAAGACCCTGTAGAATCTGGAACAGATCCTCCTTCCGAAAATCCTCCTGATGAGCTCTTATTAGCTCCCTTACTATCGATGAATCGAACCTCAGAAGCATTCACGTCAAGAGACACCCTAGTTTCTCCATCATTCCCAACATATGTCCGGCTACTGAGGCGGCCTTCTACATACACCTTACTACCCCGTTGCAGATATTGATTGCATGTTTCTGCCAACCTATTCCAAGCACTAATACGAAACCATTCAGTTTCTTCTCTATTCTCCCCATCAGAGGTCTTGTATCGGCGATTTGTTGCGACAGTGAATGAGGTTACCGGGTTTCCGTTAGGCGTGTACCTCATTTCAGGATCAGATCCTAAATTCCCAATTATGAGCATTTTATTCATAGTCATATCAAACCCCGTCTTTAACGAGAATTACACTTTGGATATCAAATGTACCAATACATCTTGATTTGCGTTCAAAGTCCTTTCCAACTCTTTGACGTCAGATGAATCCATTGAAACATCAGCTTTGTAATAGCTTCCTTCGTGAAAGTTGTTTACCAAGTAGGAAAGCCTTTTCACACCCCATTCTTCCCGACCTGTAACTTCTCCACCCGACGAGGTGACAACATCGGCAATACTGTCCACAATTACTGTAGCCTCAGCCTCGGTTGAAACCGGGGACAGGGCCATAACCAACTCATATTTTCGTTTTCTCTCAGCCAAAGCCAGAACACTCCAATGATTATTTTTTAGCCAACCTTCAGTATAGCACGCTAAAGGCACACTCAACAATTTCAACTCCAGCGACAAGTCCCGCCTATTTCATGCCTGAAGAATGTAAAATTCTAAGGCTAAGTGATAAGATTCCTTGAAACTAAAAGTTACTGGAGATATTAATGGCCTTCAAAGAGAACCCTAGCGTTTATCTGGTCACTAAACCAGCTATTAATTGGTCCCAAATCGCTAATTTTTTTGAAGAAGAAAATGTGCCTCCCATTCCTGACTCGGTGAGGGCTGGTGACGACGAATCAGCTGCCGTGATAGAGATATCGGCAAGACTGTGTTACATGAGCTACGGCAGGGGCCGTAGAGACATCACTGATTTTATAGACAATCTATTAGGCTCTAAGGATGGAAGTGTTTTTGAACACGTAAATTACGGTTTCATCGTGACCGGCGTTTCTAGAAGCCTTACTCACGAATTGGTTCGGCATCGAGCAGGATTTGCTTACAGTCAAAGATCTCAAAGATACGTGGATGAAACAGAGGGAACATTTGTTATTCCTCCAGCCTTGTCCTCGGAAAGAGATTTCACGAAAGAAGCGAGAAAAGTATTAGACGACGCGTTGTTACATGCAGCTGCAAGCTACACTGAACTAGTGACTGCCCTAGAAAAATCATTACCAAAATAGAAGGGAGTACCTGGCATTGGTATTTGTTTCAATTTAT
>DTSF01000327.1 GCA_012965485.1 Dehalococcoidia bacterium | reverse complement strand
CGGAGACAATTGCAGATAGGGTTAGCACAAAGATAGAAATTTCCAGCACCCAGGATTTCAAAGACAGTTATAAAGAAGAGAAAAAGCATCACCTCCAAGACACTGAAGGATGTCGCCCGATACTGCCAGGTATCCCGCGGAGTGGAGATATCACTACTACCAATTCCTTGGATTGTTACTGGTTCCACGCCGATTCTCAAGCAGAAGTGACTTTGACTGTGAACAAGGTAATTGGAAGTCCTGTTCCCCTCGCCAACCGCACCGGGACAAATACCAAGATTTCCGTTGACTATTTTGCACCTGGCGAAGTGATTACGGCGACTAATGCATCTGCTAATAAATACAAGGATTTAACTAACACAACTTTACGAGGACAATTAGTTGATCTTGTATCTGAATCATCTACGGAGGCCTCCCCTCATAGGATAAAAATGTGGAGCTATGCCGGCCAGGTTTCGGCTAATTTGGGAGGATATCAAGTTTTAATAACAATTGGAGGGGCTCCAACAGCGGACCTTTCTACTGTCGCGTGTGTTACTGATTTCAAGATAAAAAACTCTGGCGGAACTGCATTTTCCACAACTCAGATGGAAGAGAAATTGGATGTCTTTGTTGTACTTAATACAGCAGCTGGTGTCACTGATATGAAAGTGCCAGTCAAAGGCAACGCACCTCTCCAATCCAGTCAATGGGCTTATTCCATAAGCGATGATAATTATCAGGTTGGGATATTCAACCCGGGTGAGACCATTACTATGACTATAAATCTAAATGATGAACCTCAGGTTGCTGGTACATTGCTGATTACATTACCTAATGGGGTAGGTACTTCTTATTCCTTTCCCTCTATTTGCGCCATGTAACAACAATACCAAACACTGTAGTATTGTGAGAAAATCAGTAGATCTTAATTCTGTAAGAAAATAAGGAAGAAATCTAGGGTGGCCAAATGACTACAGAAGAAGCATCTGTCATAACAACCGGGAGCACTGAAATAGATAGGAGGCTGGGAGGAGGTATTCCGTACAACACGGTCATGCTTATCGAAGGTCAAGACGCTTCTGGTAAAAGCACCTTTGCACAGCAGTTACTTTGGGGCACCTTAAATAGTGGCCATAAGGCTACGATATATACCACCGAACAAAACGTGCATGCCTTGTTAAGGCAAATGGAAAGCTTAGGCCAGGATGCAACCGACTATTTTTTGCTAAATGACTTACAAATTTTCCCCTTAACCTCAACAGCTGGGAACGAAGACCCAGATTTATTTTTCAAACTGCTTTCCGATCACATTAGGCAACAAGATTCATCCAGAATGATAGTTATTGATTCTCTAACGACGTTTGTTTCCAGGGCCGGAGGAGAGCAGATTCAGGATTTTTTTAACGAAATGAAAAACGTATGTGAGAGAGGCCAAGTTATAGCTTGTACAGTTCACGAAAATGCTTTTGATGAAGATTTTCTTTTGAGGGTAAGATCAATTTGTGATGCTTATTTAAGATTTCAAGTCAGAGCATCGGGGACTAACTTAGTTAAAACTATGGAAGTTGCAAAAATCCGCGGCGCGGATATGCGAACCGGTAATATTTTAGGTTTTGAAGTTGAACCTGGGATGGGCATTCGTATAGTTCCTATTTCAAGAGCTAGGGCATAGGTCGAGGCACTAAATGGCGTTCAGCCTCAAAAATCTTAAAGTAATCGTCAAAATGGGAAAGCCTGGCGGCGCCGGGCACAAAAACGGTTCTATGAATGGCAATGTTGTTTCCCTGCAAGATGGAATCAAGGGATTTCTACAACCTATTCGTGTCAGGGAGACTCTGATGCACCCCTTGATGGCTACATAATGTTCGATAAT
>DTSF01000326.1 GCA_012965485.1 Dehalococcoidia bacterium | reverse complement strand
TGGTGTTAAATTACCTCTTGGATTCTAAGGGCCTAGGAGTAATACACGATTCATGAACACCACAGAATTTTTAAATATCACCTCTCTGATTGTTCCACAAAGGACCGCTATAGTTTTTGATGGGAAAAGGTTTTCTTTTCAAGAATTGGAAGAAAGGGTGAAGAAGTTGGCAAATGCCCTTGTAGGTATGGGGGTCAGGGCGGGGGATAGAATAGCCAGTATGCAGGTCAACTGTAACGAAAATATAGAGACCTACTTTGCAGCAGCCAAGTTGGACGCTGTGTATGTGCCGCTTAATTTTCGTTCCCGCCCAGAAGAAATTGAGTATATGATAAACGATTCCAATCCGAAGATTCTTATCACCGGTGAACGTTACGTTTCCATGGTAGATAACATCAAAGAAAACTTGACCAGCGTCGATGGGTTTGTAGTGATGGATGATGCACCCGTGGAAGGGTGGGAGTCATATGAACAATTGCTGTCTGCGTCATCTGGCGAAGACATGTATCCGATGGGGGACGAAGACGATTTGACCATGATCATATTTACCGCAGGGACCACAGGTTCTCCCAAAGGGGTCATGCTGAGTCATGACAGCTTCGCGTCATATTTACTTGCAAATGTTTCTCCCCCTGACCTTGAATCGGAGGAGAAAAACATTCTGACAGTACCGCTATATCATATTGCCGGCATACAGGCTGTTATGGCTGCAATATATGGAGGACGCACCTTAATCATTCAACGTCAATTTGAACCAGTTGAATGGATGACATTGGTGCAAGAAGAAAAAGCTAATCGAGCCATGATGGTCCCGACGATGCTTAAAATGTTGATGGATCATCAGGAATTTGAGAAATTTGACCTTTCAACCTTAGAGGTGATCACTTACGGGGCTGCCTCAATGCCGCTTGAAGTGATAAAAAGGGCAATATCGAAATTTCCGGGAACCTTTTTCATAAATGCTTTCGGCCAGACCGAGACAGCGGCAACCATAACTATGCTGCCGCCAGAGGACCACATTTTGGAAGGCTCAGAAGAAGAAATCAAAAACTATAGCGGTCCTGTCTGGAACAATCAGAGAGGTGAGAATTGTAAATGAGAATGGGCGTGACGTGGATGTAGGTGAAACTGGGGAAATAGTCGCTCAGGGCCCCAGGTTAATGAAGGGGTATTGGAACCAGCAGGAGGCAACAGCTGAGGCTTTGAGGGCTGGCTGGCTGTACACTGGTGATTTGGGATATTTCGATGAGGGCGGATATATATTTCTCTCAGGCAGAGCTAAAGATTTCATAAAGAGAGCTGGCGAGATGGTTTCGCCTGAAGAGGTGGAGCAAGTGCTACATTCACACCCCTCCATTGATGACGCGGCTATTATTGGTGTGCCTGATGTAGATTGGGGAGAACGCGTTAGGGCAATAGTTGTAGCAAAGACAGGTGCCACCATAGACAAAGAAGAGGTGATGGCCTACTGCAAAAACAGAATGGCTAGTTTCAAGAAGCCGGAATCAGTTGTAGTGGTAGAAGAGTTGCCCCGAAACCCTTTAGGTAAAGTTCTAAAAAGAGTTTTAAGGGAAAAATTCAGTTATCCGGTGCGAGACTAGCCGGAAGTGAGGATAATTTAACGTGAAAATCACAAACATAGAAACCTTCATTGTTGATGCAGGTTGGAGGCCTTGGGGTTTTGTTAAGGTTGAAACCGATGAGGGTATTACTGGTTGGGGAGAGTGTAGCGACGGCAGGTCCCCTCGAGGTGTGCAGGGGACTATTGAGGATTTGAAACCATTACTTATTGGCACAGATCCTAGGGAATTTGAAAATCGGTTTTGGGATATGTACAGAGGTACACGTCAAAGCACAGGGGGGATTGCTGCAAAGGGACTGGCCGGGTTGGATTGTGCTTTTATTGATATAAAAGCAAAAAGTTTAGGCATTTCGGTGCCTGAACTTTTTGGGGGACCGACTCGTGATAGAGTTCGTGTTTACTGGTCTCATTGTGGTACATCCAGAACAAGAAATCATGAATTAATTGGTGTTCCGCCGCTGAAGACATGGGACGATATAACCGCTCTTGGAAAGGAAGTAGTCGACCGAGGATTTACTGCTCTAAAGACCAATATTATTGGGCCAGGTGACCCAGCTCAGCATTTTGGTGGTGGATTTGGTGGAGGAAGAGGATCAACTGACCAGGTGGTTACCAAAGGGGTTTTGAGGCATATTGAGAAACTAATCGGTACATTTCGAGACGCTGTTGGACCCGATGTAGATATTAATTTGGACCTCAACTTTCACTTTAAAACCGAGGCTTGCCTTCGGATTGCTCAAGTCTTGGAGCAGTTCGATATGCTGTGGCTCGAAATAGACATGTATCAGCCTGAAAGTATAAGGCAGATAAAAGACTCCACAACCACCAGAATTTGTACTGGGGAAAATTTATTTTATATGCGGGATTATCTTCCTTATTTTCAACAGCATGCTGCTGATATGTTCATGATTGATGTGCCTTGGAATGGATTCAGTCAGTCTAAGAAAGTGGGCGATTTAGCTGAAGTATTTCAGCACAATGTTGCTCCGCATAACTACTATAGCCATTTGTCCACTTTTGTGAGTGCTTCACTATGTGCTTCGCTAGCAAACATAAGAATAATGGAAATTGATATTGATGATGTCCCTTGGAAGGATGATTTGGTGACCAATAATCCTGAAATCATAGACGGGTATATGACAATACCATCCGGACCTGGTTGGGGCACCGATATTAACGAGGAGGTTGCAAGGGCTCATCCGTGGGAAGGCCACAGAGGTAGCTATGGTTCTACTGCCGCATCACCTTCAGATTGGACGTTCGGACTGCCTAGCTTTTAAAAGGGAAACGGTCTGATTTCTAAATCCTTTCAGGTATAGGAGAGGAATTTCTGAATTTCCGAATGACGTCTGCAACAGCCTTGGGGCGTTCCATGTACATATTGTGGCCTGTGCCTGAAATAATTACCGTTTTCAGGTTTGGTAGGGCATTTTCGAACTCAAAAGCTTTTCTAAATCCATCAACACGATTCCCACCTACAACCAAGAGTATCGGTATGGATATCGCTCTGAGTGCGGGTTCTAAATCTAAGTAGTCATTTTCTCTTTCATCCCACCTTAAGGTAGCGGAGGACCATTTCATATCAACCCTGCCGTCTTTATCCAAAAAAGTTTCATGCCTAACGACATCGTCTATAACTGCTGGATGCCACTTGCTTGTAACCTCGTGTTTGCCCAGAAAATCCTTGAGTTGATCATGATCCTTCCAAGTAACCCTTGGCCTGTTGCCCCGATCAGATACCATCCGTTGAAATTTTTCGTCTACGACAATCATCGGTTCCATAAGTACCAATTTCTTGAACCTGCTGGGGTTATCAGCAACGTGCATTACCAGAGCGACTGCTCCTGTGGAATGGGCCACAGCGTGAATTTCATTAAGATTCGTTTTAGTGACAAAATTTTCAATGTCATCTGATCTATCGGTGAACCTGTACCCACTTTCTATCCAGCTACTATCACCGTGCCCCAACAGGTCCATCGCTAACACGTGGCTGTCCTTGGACAAATTTTTGGAGACGGCGTCGAAACTTCTACTTGTTCTCATGTCGCCATGAATCAAAACAGTAGTCGGCCCTTCACCTTCCCAATCAATGTAGTGTGTGGAATTGGTTTTGTTATCAATGAATCGGCTTTTAGGGCCAGCTGAGTTAGGTTTCATGTTTGCAACAAAAAAGACTAGTGCTAACAAAGTAGGGCTAGTTATGTTATTTCAGTATTTTAAGTTTTATCCGCCAGAAATTGCCGGCAAGAAATGAATTTCACTGTCGGTTGCAACTTTCTGGATCATTCCTAATGGGGTTATTTCTCCGTCTACTGCTACTGATATATTTGGCTTTATTTTTCCGCCCTCTACCAGCCGGTCTTTGAAACCCGTGTATTGCGAGTCTAGATTGTCTATGACTTGCCTAAGATTCGTGCCTTCAATCACTAACTTTCGCTCTCCGTTGCATAGCTTTTGCATGAGAGAAGGCACGAAAACTATAGGCATGACCTATTTTCCAGAACCCAGCACGGATCCAGGAGTAAGCGGGAGTTGGGTCATGATATTTCCGGTGGCGTCAAATACTGCATTTGCAATGGCTGGCGTGGGAGGCACTATATTGGCTTCTCCGACACCCCTTACGCCGAATGGATGCCCAGGGTTCGCCACTTCCACAATGACGGTATCAATCATAGGCAAATCCAGTGAAGTGGGCATTCTGTAATCTAGCAAACTCGAGTTTGCCATATTACCTTGATCGTTCATGAAATATTCCTCATTGAGAGCCCACCCGATTCCCTGGACGCTACCACCTTGCATCTGTCCTTCCACATAGCTGGGATGAATTGCCTTCCCTACGTCTTGTACACATGTGAATCTTTCAACAGTAACTTTACCGGTCTCGTCATCTATAGATACATCAACTATGTTTCCCGCGAATGAGCCACCAACTCCTTTCGGATTTACAGCCGCTCTTCCTGTTATACCTCCACCAGTGTCACTCATCTGTGAGGCAAGTTCCTTAAAGGTCATTTTTAGTTCAGAGTCAGTTTTTGAACTGATAACGCCGTCTTCCATATCTAGGCTATCTGGATTGACATCCCAAATAGTAGCCGCCCTCTCAATCGATTGTGTCCTGACGTCCTGTGCTGCTTCGTAGGCTGCCCACCCTGTAGCAAAAGTGGTTCTGCTTCCACCGGTTACAGCTGTAAAACCTATTGTGTCTGTGTCAACAACTGAAGGTCTGACATCTTCCACTGGAATTCCTAATACCTCGGCTGCATGCATAGCAATGGATGTTCTCGACCCCCCTATGTCAGTGGATCCTTCCGTTAAGTTGATTGAGCCGTCTGAATTGACTGCTATGTTGCAGGCGGAATCGAAGCCAATGTTGAACCAAAAACCTATGGCGACACCTCTTCCGTGACCATCAGGTTTAGTTGCTTGGTAGTGTGGATGGTCCCTCATGGCCTCTAAAACTTCTTTCGCGCCAATACGTCTAAAAACCGGTCCATCAGGCCGGCGAGTTCCTTCTACCGCAACATTCTTCAGTCGTAGGTCTATTTGATCCATGCCAAGCTTGCCGGCAAGCTCGTTCATAGCCTGTTCCATTCCAAAGGCCGCATTGGGTGCTCCAGGGGCCCTGTATGCTGCTGTCTTAGGCTTATTCACGACAACGTCATATCCGTCAATAAGAGCATTCTCTATATCATAAGTAGAGAAAACACATTGAGCTGCTGCTCCAACTGGAGACCCTGGATAGGCTCCTGCCTCCATTGCCATCCAAGCGTGGGCAGCGGTGATTGTTCCATCTGACTTTGCGCCAAGTTTTATTTTTATGTTTGAGCCTGGAGTAGGACCTGATCCTTCAAATGTTTCTTTTCGGCTCATAACTATTTTCACGGGAGCACCAGTTTTTTTGGACAAAATCGCGGCTACCGGTTCGACATAAATAGGTATTTTGCCTCCGAATCCTCCGCCAATTTCAGTCGGTGTTACGCGAATTTTCGATACTGGCATATCCAGAAGGTCTGCTAGGCTGTCCCTTACGACAAAAGAGCCTTGAGTGCTACACCATACGTGTAGCCTACCGTCTGGGCCCCATAATGCTGTTCCGCTATGAGGTTCTATGTATCCTTGATGGACTGTCTTGGTGTCATATTCCCTCTCCACTATTACGTCCGCATCCTTAAACCCTTTTCCTATGTCACCTTTTACGTGCTGGAAATGATCAGCGGTGTTACTAACAACGCCGGAATCCTCTCCCAATTCTTGGGTTGTCAAACCTTCATGCAATATAGTTGCGCCCTCTGCCATAGCTTCTTGAGTGGTTAAAACGGGTTCCAGAACTTCGTATTTTACCTCTATGAGTGCAAGGGCTTCTTCCGCAACATGAGGACTTGCTGCAGCAACGCCAGCAATTGCATGGCCGGCATAAAGAGCCTTATCACTTGCCAGTATGTTATCTCTGACCCACTTCTTATCATCCGTTTGAGGGAAGTCTGCTGCAGTAGCAACAGCTTTCACGCCTTCAAGTGCCTCCGCTTTACTTGTGTCTATGGACACAATCCTAGCGTGAGCGTGAGGACTTCTAAGAATTTTGCCATGCAGAAGTCCAGAGGCATCGAAATCGGCGCCATAGATTGCCCTTCCGGTAACTTTGTCTGCACCATCGTGTCTGACCGGTCTAGTCCCGACTACTTTGTAATCGACGCTGGACAGGACCATATTTCTTTCATAGTCAGCAGTTGTCATGTCCTTTAAGCCTCCTGCATTCTTTTAGCCGCATCTTGCACAGCCCTTATTATTTTGTCGTAGCCGGTGCACCTACATAAATTGTTCGCTAGCCAGAAACGAATCTCGTGCTCAGTAGGGTCTGGATTTTGCTCTAGTAATGCCTTGGAAGCCACAATGAATCCTGGAGTGCATATTCCACATTGCAAGGCGGCGTTTTCGAGGAAAGCTGATTGAATTGGATGTAGGTTACTACCGTCCGCAACACCCTCTATGGTGCCTATACTGGCCCCTTCCGCTTCAACCCCTAGGACTAGGCATGAAGTTACTACTCTTCCATCCATGTCGACTGCGCAAGCGCCACAGTTTCCATCGTTGCAACCTTCCTTCGTGCCTGTCAGTCCTACAACATCCCTCAGACATTCAAGCAGACTTTGACGAGGTTCACACAAAAAGTCGACTTGCTCTCCATTTATCGTGGTTTGTACGTGAGTCTTTCCTGGCATTATTTGCCTCCCTGTGCGCGGTCTACGGCCGTATTAAGAGCACGGCGGGTGAGAACTTCGCATAAATGTTTTCTGTATTCCACCGTTCCTCTCATATCAG
>DTSF01000325.1 GCA_012965485.1 Dehalococcoidia bacterium | reverse complement strand
CCAATGTCTGTCAGGGGTAGCTATGCATTAATATAGCTAGTGCCAAGGCGCATGCACCCTCGGCTATACTGCCTCTGTTCGCACCAAGGGAGGAATATGAACGGAATATTTTGGGTAATCTTAATAACCCTGATATTGGATTTCGCCGTTGGATTATTCTCAACTATCCTCAACGTGCTTTCTTTGAAATCAATCCCACCGGTTGAATTAGAAGACGTGTATCAAGGCGAAGAGTATCGCAAGTCACAAAGGTATACACGTGTACAGTCTCTTTTTGGATTAACAGGTAGCACTATTAAGTTCGTACTTTTGCTGACATTTTGGCTTTCAGGAGGGTTCAATTATATTGATCAAACAGTGCGTCTCATGGAATGGAATGAAATCTGGAACGGCGTCGCATTTATCGGAATATTGGCAACGTTTGTTTTGATACTGAATATACCACTAGGTCTATATTCCACTTTTGTAATTGAACAAAGGTTTGGGTTTAACAGAACAACATACTCGACGTTCGTATTAGATACGTTAAAGGGTGTGTTCCTTTATATAATCATTGGCATTCCTCTCTTAATAGGCATTCTTTATTTCTTCGAATATTCGGGTTCTTTATCTTGGTTGTATGTATGGATATTTCTAACAGTTATATCGTTTGTCATTTCAATCATTGGTCCCATATGGATTATGCCGATATTCAATAAATTCACTCCACTCGAATCCGGTGAGTTGAGAAATGCCATTGTCGAGTACGCAAAAAAAGTGAATTTCACATATGGGAACATCTATGTGATTGACGGTTCTAAAAGAAGTGCTCATTCAAATGCATTTTTTACGGGGTTTGGAAAAACTAAGCGTATAGCCCTTTTTGACACGTTGATCGAGCAATTAAGCACAGATGAAATAGTATCCGTAATCGCTCATGAAGTTGGGCATAATAAAAAAAGACATGTTGTGTCTGGAATGGCTCTAGGTGTTTTGCACACAGGAGTTCTTCTATTCCTATTTTCCCTAGTGATGGAAAATCAATCATTGTTTGAGGCGTTTTCGATGAAGAGCACGTCTATATACGCCAGTATTGTGTTTTTTGGCCTGCTGTTTACCCCCATTGAGTTAATTATTTCTCCGGTGATGCACTTTATTTCAAGAAGAAATGAATACCAAGCAGATCAATGGGCGGTAGAAACGACCACTAGCAAAAATAACTTGATATCTGGGCTAAAAAAATTGGCTGCTGAAAATCTTGCCAATCTTTCGCCACATCCCCTGTTTGTTATACTCAACTACTCTCATCCACCGTTATTCAACAGGGTAGAATCCGTAAATTCGCTGCTTAGTTGCCGGAAGGAATCTGGGGCATAGAGTCCCATGGGGGATTAGAGGTACAGGGGGCATAGAGATATATCCTTCCGCCTACCTCACGACAGCCTTAATAGCATCCTTGTTATTCATCCAACAGCCTAATAGCTTCCTCTAGATGATTAGCTGTAACTGCTGATAATTCCATTTATTCCCGCCCCCAATCCGATTTACTGGTAAATGAGTGTAATATGGGTCAATGAAGACCCACACCGTAATCACTAGCGCAATTCTTTCCGCATTCATGCTAGCTGTATTGGCTTGTGGCGGTACTCAGCCCCTACCAGATATAGATGCCACAGTGGAGGCTAGGGTTGAATTAGCTAAGGCATCCTTGGTTGCTCCTACGGTTGCCCCATTACCCACCTATACCCCACTACCCACTTATACTCCGGCCCCTACACTAGCACCTAAAGTAGTAGTCAAGGAAGTACCAGTAGAGAAGATAGTGGAGATGATTAAGGAAGTTATCGTAGAGAAGATTGTGGAGGTTGTAGTGGAGGT
>DTSF01000324.1 GCA_012965485.1 Dehalococcoidia bacterium | reverse complement strand
GCGAAAAGTGCTTCTCAAAATCCATTCACCTCAAGCTCAACAGCAAAAAGAGATATACGGACTATTTAAGAAAGTATCTAGAGTTCCACGGCTATACCTCTGATATAAGGATTAAGCGTCCCCAGATACTTCCAGAGATGGTCAATGAGGCAGATATTGAGAAGCTTAAAGACACTATCAGTAACGCCAGTTCTTGGAAGAAGTCAATTAGTACTCATCTTGCCTTGATGGACACGGCTGTGAAGACTGGAATGTGCCGTGCTGAGCTGGCAGACCTGAGAGTCAGGGACGCTGGTTTGCAGCTAGGTTCGCTGCGGGCGTTGCCTTGACTAATTTGACCGCATCAGACAAAATTTGAGCCCATCAGACAAGATGTAATCATGAGAATGAAGAGGTTGTGCGATCAGTGAATGCCGTACGCATATAACGGGGGGACGAGGATCTATTATAGGGTGATCGGTGAGGGACCGGCGCTGGTGATGCAACACGGGTTTACCAGTAGCCTCGACCATTGGTTCGAATATGGTTACACCTGCCAGTTGGCTGACGATTACCGACTAATTCTAATAGATGCACGGGGCCATGGTTTAAGTGATAAACCTCACACAGTTGAATCCTACAAACTCGAACACCGGGTTCAAGATGTTACATCGGTACTTGATAAGCAAGATATTCAAACAGCTAATTTCCACGGTTATTCGATGGGGGGGAGAATAGGTTTCGGAATGGCACAATTTGCCGCCGAACGCCTGAAATCCCTGATCGTGGGAGGCATGCATCCTTATTCTTCAGATGATGATTCCCCATCAAGCCGATGGTCGAAGATATTAGACCAAGAAGATATAGAGCAGGTGGCCAGAACCCTTGAGGCTCAGAGTGGACCAATGGGTCCCGCTCGTCGGGAGCGATTTCTCCGGAATGACCCCAAAGCTCTCTTAGCTTCTATCAAGGCCTCTACAAATATGCCGATAGGTATAGATCTTGCGGTAACAAGAGCAGAATGGCCGGTTATGCTTTATGTTGGAGAAGATGATGACTACAGTGGGGGGGTTAGAAGACTTGCGAACTCGTTAGACGGCTGTAAATTTGTTTCCTTTCCTGGGCTAAAGCACCTAGAGGTATCGCGAAAGAGTGCTTGCGTTATCCCCCATTTGAAGAGTTTCCTCAAGGTAGCTAATGCAGATCGATCAGAAAAAGCGATGAACTGAATTGAAATTTTAGGCGATTATTAAAAGGAGGCACTTTAGATGGCGGCAGTAAAACAATTAGGGCACCTGGTTCTGAGAGTTGGTGACCTGGAGAAATCGGTAAATTTTTATACAGAAATCCTTGGTCTCAGCGTAACCACTGTAAGGCCTGGGGGAATGATGGTTTTCATGAGTGCTCGTGGTAATGCATCACATGAACTTGCCCTCATCGACGCCAAGGGTGCCCCAAAAGACGCTCGGGAAAAAGGGATTGGATTGGTCCACTTCGCTTGGGAAATGACTAGTCTAGAAGAATTGAAAGAGACTTATCGGAAATGCATCGATCAAGGAATGACTATTGACGGCATAGCTGACCATGGGGTGTCACTAGGCTTTTACTTCTCTGATCCCGATGGAAACGAAATCGAACTTTTCCACGAGCTTCCACCGTCCGAATGGCCTCAGGAAGGATACCTATTTGCTGGAGAGTTTCCCGGTACTTTAGATGGTGAGGTAGGCGAAAAACTAACTGATGCAAGGCTTTAAGTCACTGAATATCGTTAGATTTGGTTGTTATAACCTGCCAGAACATGTTGATGTAGATTCTATGAGCCTTAAGAGGAAGGGCACTCGGTGACGGCCAGAACGGGCGTAGAATACCTGGAGGGGCT
>DTSF01000323.1 GCA_012965485.1 Dehalococcoidia bacterium | reverse complement strand
AGATAATTTATCTCCCAGCCATCCCGCTGCAAAAAGACTAGGGAGTGCAACTACAGAAGATGTCAATTCTATATAACTAGCGGTGGTTGAAGTTAGGCCAATATCCTGCAATCGGGCCATTAAATGAAGCGACAGAGTAGCTAGAGAAATGGTAGAAGATACATGTGCAACCGTGAGAACCCAAAAAACTGGTGTCCTCAAAGCCTGTCCTACTGTAAATTCCACTTCGTCGTCTTCAGAGGTTTTATTACCTGAGACCACTGAAACCGGTTCCCGCTCATGTGAGCTAGGAATCTCCCCGTCTGGCTGAAGGCCCAATTCTTCAGGATGATTCCTAATGATTTTCACGCAAGGCAGTGCAATCGCAATAATTATCAGGCCGAAGAAAAACACCGTGAGGCGAAAACTATGGTTCAATGCGATTGTGTAGGGTGGTACGAAAATACCGGCAATAAGCACACCCGACATAGCACCAGCCATCGCTATTGTTCGTTTCTTTCTGAACCAACTATTTAAAATAGTGACTACTGCCAGCCAACCCCCAATGCCGTTGCCAAGGTTTATCAAAATAAATACAGCATAAAATTGCCATAATGATTGAATAAAAGAAAAAAGTACAAACCCAATAGCCATAATGGAAAATCCAATTAGTACCATTTTCCGAGCACCAATCCGATCAATTAAAAAGCCCTCAACAGGTCCCAGCGCGGCGCCTTCCACTCGGGTAAAAAGAGAACTTAAAGAAATTTGTGTTCTAGACCAGCCAAATGTATTCTGAAGCACGGGCATCATAGGACTCATGCCCCTGAAAACACCCAGTGAGCTAATGGACAGTAAAAAAACACCAACAACGACAAGATACCAACCATAAAAAACATTTGTCGATTGAGAATCCTGTCCTAAGGATTCAGTGTCATTATGTCCAGGAAGTTGCATCCTCAAGATGGTAACAGAAGGATGTTGGATTCACAGGTTTTGCAATCCTTTTTAATGGGAAAATTTAATTAGATTCTGTAAGGGTTTTATTCATGAAAATAACAGATTTAAAAGTGTGGGTAACAGTTCCTGAAAGATCTTCCGTCGATGGGTCCCCAAGTGGGCGAAGTTATGTATTTTTAAGAATAGACACCGATGAAGGTATTTCCGGTTTTGGGGAAGCTACTAGCTCAGGAGGCGGCGGAAGTATCGTAGTCGGTAACATGATCGAATTCCTGAGAAATTCCACTGCCGAAAGGGACTTCAGAGAAACGATTATAGGTGAGAATCCTGAACATGTGGAACTAATTTGGCATAAATTGTTTAGGAGATTCACGGGTGGCGGTGGATTCGGTGGTTTTGTTACAACAATGTTGAGTGGAATAGATATTGCACTCTGGGATATAAAGGGTAAAGCTGCGGGCAAACCAATATATGAAATATTGGGTGGGGGTCCGCTTCGGGAAGAAATAGAGCTATATACCCATGTGGACCCAGGAGATCCAATTAAGGCAGCGGATCAAGCAAAAATGCTAGCAAAACAAGGATTCAGAGCGCTTAAAACAGACCCATTCATGCCTGAAATGAGACAACACCATAGAAGATATATGCAAGGCTCCATATCTCCAGAAGGAGCGGCACTCGCCACAGACACAATATCGGCCATCAGAGAAGGCGTTGGAGAGAGCGTAGATATATTGATAGATTGCCACGGAAATTTCGATGTCCCAACAGCAATAGCCATGGCTAGAAAACTAGAGCCTTTCAACATAGGGTGGTATGAAGAGCCTGTGCAACCCAACAGTAACCAAGCCTTGAAACATGTCAAGGAATCCGTATCGGTACCCATTTGTGTAGGAGAACGGTTATATACCAGATGGGATTTTATACCAGTCCTAAAAGATCGACTAGCAGAGTTTTTGATGCCTGATATTCTATGGACTGGTGGAATCAGCGAGTTCCATAAGATAGCCAACCTGGCTGAATCATTCTATATTCCTGTCAGTCCCCACGATGCCAGTGGGCCCATTAACATTATGGCCGGCGCCCATACAATGATGACTGTACCCAATTTTTATAAATTAGAATTTAATCATGCCCAACTCGATTCCCATAATTCCTTGATAGACAGGCCTCTAGACATCGTGGACGGCAAATTAAAAATGTCTGAAGACCCGGGATTAGGAATTGAGTTAGACGTAGAATTCATTGAAGCCCATCTTGATGAGGATTGGAATTGAACAAAAATGCCCCATTATGAATTTAAATGTACCGAATGTTTTATAAGTCATAAAGCTGATCCCCAAACACTCAGGTGTGAAACTTGTTCTGGAACCTTATCGGTCAAATATACCAATACGAAGAGACAGGTTAATAGACTAGTCTGTGGCGGGACGCTAGAGATGCCTATTCCTTTATGCTCTCTCTCCGAATACCTATCACTCGGAGAAGGAAACACCCCTGTTGTATCTATGCCCAAAATTTCCTCTATGTTTGAAACTGAAATTTACGCGAAGCTGGAATTTATGAATCCTACAGGGTCTTTTAAGGATAGAGGCACTGCAATGATGATATCTGCTTTGAAATCTAAGGGCGTCCGTGAAATTGTGGAAGACTCTTCCGGAAATGCTGGCGCTTCCGTATCAGCATATGCAACCAGAGCAGGAATGAAAGCTCACATATTTGCACCTTTGTCAGCCCCACAAACAAAGTTAAGTCAAATTAAAGTTTATGGTTCGATTTTACACGCAGTAGACGGCAGTCGTGACGAAACTACCGAAGCGGCAGAAGAATTTGTTAAGAATAAATCAATCGTTTATGCATCGCATAACCTCAGTCCATTTTTCATAGAAGGTACAAAAACATTCGGCTACGAAATATTTAACGATTTCGACAAGGAAATCCCAGGAAACATCGTGGTACCAGTAGGAAATGGGTCACTTTATTTAGGGATTTGGAAAGCGCTTGAAGAACTAAAGGAAAGACGCCTAATCAAAACTCTACCCAAACTGCATTGCATCCAAGCTGAAAACATAAATCCGATTGCGTCAAACAAAACCTGGAATAAGTCTAAAATAAAGTCAACTGTAGCAGGAGGAATAGCAGTCGGATCTCCTCCTAGAAAATCAGAAGTTCAGAATGTGTTGCGCCAATCAGGTGGAACTGCTAATTCAGTCACAGAGGCATCAATTGTAGAATGGCAGATTAAATTAGCAAAACATGAGGGCCTCTTTTGTGAACCCACTTCTGCTGCGGCATTTGCCGGCCTTGAAAATCTCATCAATAAAAAACATATTAACAAAAATGAAAGGGTCTTAATTCCGATTACCGGCTCTGGGCTAAAAGATGTTTTCCCCGAATAGGTTGCTATTACTGATATTTTGAAATTGTTTTTTCCAGACCCTCTAGAGATCCCTGTATAGTAGCGTCCTCCATACAGTAGGATATTCGGAAGTACCCAGGCAAACCAAAGCCACTACCTGGCACTACAAGAACTCTATTCTCCTTTAACTCCTCCGAGAATTGGACA
This sequence comes from Dehalococcoidia bacterium, assembly GCA_012965485.1. Next base: position 3,407 of record DTSF01000323.1, on the reverse strand, counting down.
TCGTCCTCTATAGGAGATTTGGGAAACATATAAAAAGCACCCTGAGGTTTGATCAATGAATACCCCATATTTGTTAGCTCTTTGTACAGATAATCTCTTTTCTTCTCATATACTCTCACATCTATCGTTGTATCTTGTAGATGAGCTATTAGATGTTGAATAAGAGCGGGGGCATTCACAAACCCCAAGGTTCTATTACAGAACACTAGCCCGTCGACCAGTTCCTCAATATCAGGACAACTTGGATTGACGGCAATATAGCCGATTCTTTCACCTGGCAACGCAAGATCTTTCGAATGAGAAGTAGCAACTATGCTCCTGTCATGGTACTCAAATATGTGAGTATATTCGAGATTGTCAAATATGATTTTTCTGTACGGTTCATCACTAACCAGATATATTTCAGTACCGAATTCGACTTCCTTTTCTTTTATGATCCTGCACATTTCCGATAAGGTTTCATCCCCATAAACAATCCCTGACGGATTGTTTGGTGAGTTTATCAATACACCCCTTGTATTACTGTTGATGGAGCTACGGAAAATTTCCATATCTGGTAGAAAATTTTCATCGGGAGGTACTACTTTGCAAGTACCACCATGATTGTCAACATAAAAATTATATTCAACAAAGAAAGGAGCAAAAATTACAAATTCTTCGCCAGGATCTAGAAGAGTTTTCATAACTACATTGAGAGCACCGCCAGCACCGCATGTCATCACAATTTCGTTTGCAGTAAACGACAACCCAGTCTCATTAAAAAGGCCTTTCGCCACTGCTGTTCTAGTTTCAGTTAACCCGGCATTGGGCATATATCTGTGCATGCCATTTATAGGATTTTCCGATATCTTTTTTAACTCTGTATAGAATCGTTCAGGTGGGTTCATCACCGGATTACCTAGAGACAGGTCAAAAACATTTTCTTCTCCATATTGCTGCTTAAGAGCAATGCCTTCTTCGAACATTTTTCTTATCCAGGAACCTTTTTCCATGAACCCACGAACTTTATTAGAAATTGCCATTTTGCTAGCTCCATTCCATCATTTGAACAAATTGGATTATAACCATCAGTTTTTTTCACCCATATCGCCTATTGCATCCAATAATCTACCTAGAGTTTCAGTCCCAAGTCTTCCCGGCATTCTAAGTGCTATTTCACCTCTGTCGTTTATTACTATGAAGAAGGGGAAGGAACTTACACCGTAAGCAGTAGCGATTTGGTTAGAAGGCGTGTCTACTATTGAGGGAACGGGCCATTTTTCAAGATCCAGCCATGTGTGGGGTGGAAAATTGGGCCTATCCTCATTAATTGAAGTCAATAAAGTAACCATCCGAACTCTATCTAAAGAGTCACTGTCATTCAAAAATGGCGCCAATTCTCTCACCTCATTTCGACAATGAGGGCACCAGTGTGCGAGAACCATTATTAATGTCGTTGGCCCCTCACCGCCAATATAAATCTCTTCTCCATCCAACCCAACAGCTTTTATCTCAGGGGCGGCCCAGCCTAATGCCGCATCGTCATACCCCTGAACCAATTTTGGCAGATATTTACCTCTAATTTGTGCTTTTACTTTCCTGTAAAACCCTTCCTCTTCGTAGGGTTTAATTACTGTCTCTTCACGGGTTTCATCAACAGCAATTGAAAAACCTGTTGCGAGTTTTTTTTCATTAGGGGATTGGAGAGATTTAGACGCGTTATTGGAGACAGTCGTTGGAAATTGTTTAGGAGGCTCTGCCCTTTTAGGTGGTGATTCGTTAGATTCGGTAATGACGGTTATTGGAGTTAATAAATCCCTCGTCTTATCCACAATTTTGCTGTCAGACGTAGCCTGGAGTGTCGAAATCTCCGGTTCGGCAAAAACAATGACGGCAGACTCTGCCTCAGTGCTGCACCCTATCAGCAAGACGAATAAGACCAAACACATTGGAAAAAAAACAACCATATAAGGGTTGCTAGCGGAGAAAAATTTATTGGGCAGTGATTCCACCGTCTATAACCAATTCTGAGCCAGTAACATACCTGGATTCATCACTGGCCAAATACAGAACCCCCAAAGCTACGTCCCTAGAATTAGCGATGACATTTATAGGTGTTCTATTTAACTGAAGATCTCGACCTTCTTTACTCCCAATCATTTCTGAAACAATATCGGTATCGATAATTCCAGGGTGAACGGAATTACACCTTATATTTTCATGTCCATGATTAACAGCTATAGATTTTGTTAATGTCCTAACAAGCCCCTTACTGCCACCATAGGCACTAAATCTAGACCCAATCAAACCCGCGATGGAAGATATGTTAACTATAGATCCTCCACCGGATTCTCTCATAGCTGAGATCACAGCTTTGGATCCCAAAAAAACTCCTTTAGAATTGCTATTCTGAAGGTGGTCCCACTCTTCACTAGTAGTATCCTCAACTCCTTTCATCAGCAATATGCCGGCATTATTAACCAATATATCTAGTTTGCCATACTCAAATATGGCCAGTCGAACAGCTTTTGACCGGTCTTGTTCTATCGACACCTCAAGACGAGCGAATTTAGCCTCTCCACCTTGCTCAACGAATTCAGATTCTACCTGAATTCCTTCTGAGTCAAGTATGTCCCCTGTGATTACTTTTGCACCCTCGAAAGCCAAGAGACGTGCCTCTTCTGCACCTTGCCCTCTAGCACCGCCTGATATTATCACGACCTTACCAGATAACCGACCCATGTCATTCTCCAGGTGGATTTATTTAGCCCTATAATATCAGAGGGTTTCCTTGACTACGACCTCCGGTTACCGGACAATTAAAAACGCAAATTTTTGTTCGTGCTACAAATTAGTAGGTGCGACCCACATTAGGGCCCGTAGCTCAGTGGTTAGAGCGGTCGGCTCATAACCGATTGGTCGCAGGTTCGATCCCTGCCGGGCCCACCATTACAAAAGGAACAAATTCGGATTGTCCAAATTAATTTTACTTAATTTATCGGCAGCCATTTTAATCATGTTATGGGGGCAAACAGATCGGTTGGAAGCCCATGGGAATATGAAAAATATCCACTATGGCACAGCCGGGGAATATGATTTAAAGATCAGTATTATTCCTCACGAGCCGGTATCAGGTTCAGTTCATTTTCACATTGAACCAACCTTGTCATCTACAACAGAGCCTATTGAGAAAGCTATTATCACGGTCGTAATTCGACAAGGAGAAAACGCTTTTCAATCAAGAGCTGTAAATTCCCCGTCCTCACCAACTATCTACGATGCAAATCTAACCTTTGAAACTCCTGGCGAATGGGAAGTGGAAATAAAAATTTCCACTCACCCAAATATTGAAGATAAACTCAGTTTTCAATTGAGTATCTTGGGTGCTGGTAGTGCTACAAGCAATGCCGCAGGAATATTCTTCCTAT
>DTSF01000322.1 GCA_012965485.1 Dehalococcoidia bacterium | reverse complement strand
GACAACACCATCTATTTCACCCTGGTTATCTCCAACTTCTTCGGCTCTGGAAGATATGGAAAGTTTTCCCCCATCTTCATCATTCACGATTTGGATCCTGAGTATTCCACTGCCATCACGAGCAAATATAGAAGCAGTCTTTACAGCACGTGAAAAATCGGAATTTTGAACGATCACCCGATTTTTATATTCTGCGGGGATGAGAGACCTGAAGTTTGGAAAGGACCCGGGCATAAGTTGAGAAACAATCTCAACATTGCCGATATTGAATAGCGCGTGAGTTCCGGCTGGTGTAATTGTAAACTCAACAGCTGTATCGTCTGTACCAATAAGTCGACCAACTTCTTGGAGGGCCTTTGCAGGTATTATAAATTCCATGGCTTCAGAGATTGGTTCTAATAACTTACCCTCATATACAGCCAATCTAAATCCGTCAGCAGCCGCAAACGTGAAGTCTGACTGATTCACCTCAACCTTTATCCCGGTCAATACTGGGCGAGAGTCTTCAGTAGCTGCGGCAAAGGCCACATGAGTTACCGTGTCCTTAAGAAGTTGAGGGTCAACTTTTATGGTTGCCCCTTCATCGACTGTAGGGATCGGGGGGAATTCCTCGGGATCGGTGCCATTAATATTTGCCGAGAATCTCTGACAGTCCACCGAAACACTAAGTGGTTCAACAACGGATTTAATTTCTATTCGGTCGTCAGGGAGTGAATTTACAAAATCTGAAAGTAACCGTGCTGGTATTGCTATTTCACCTTCTGTTTCAACTTGGGCACCGATTCTAGTGGTAATGGCGATGTCCAAATTGGTAGCAGTTAAAACCAGCATCCCATCCTCGGTGGCAATTTTTACGTTTTGAAGGACTGGCAAATTACTCCTAGTAGCAACTGCCCTACCTACTATTGACAAGGCTCTACTAAGATTTGGCTGAAGACAAGATACATGCATATTGAGCACTCCTCAGGAATTGTGACTCAAGGATAGCGATAAGTATATTAGTCTTAAGAAGTCCTAGTCAACGAGACTACTGTATTCGGTGTTGTGAGACTTTCAAACCACAATATGAAGTCTACTATTCCTTCGTAGCTATTACTTCTAATTCAAGAATAATTTCGTCATCAACGCCAATTATAAAGGGGAGCCTAGGTTTAGACAGAGAAAACTGATCCCACGTTATTATTGTTGATATGGAGCCAGTTATGTCACTTTCTGCTATATCTAATATTCCATTCCAAGTGACCAGTTTTGTGACATCAGATATCGTCATATCGCTTTCTATGGTAACTTCCATTTTCCCGGAATCAGGCAGCGGCCAAGTATGGCCCGACACTTTCATCAATTTGATGGATATCTCAGAACCTATTCCTCCGTTCCTTCGAACCCAGTTGTCCCTTTTGCTTTCATCGCTTTCTAATGATTCCATATCAACCACGATGATAGATGCATGAGAAGCACTGATATTTCCGGAAGGGTCAAAATAAACCTTCCCATTTATACCTGAGGTTTCTCCAACGGCTGTCATTGGGGTGGGTAGGCGGGCAAACTGTTCTCCAATTTTATATCTGGCAACAGACCCAGGTTGTAAAGATATAAGTACTGCTTCTAATTCGGCAGTTGAGGTTGTTGCGGTACCCTGTGATGAGGTTGCCGTCGGGGATAACGTCCTTGTCGGGATAGGCTTCATAGTGGGCACTGGATCTGGTAGAACTGTAGCGATCACCGGTGTTGCCTTAACGAGAGAATTTGGGGTTGCGGCCGGTGCCGTCTTTTTCACCTCAGAAGGTTCTTTATTCACACTAGCCACAGGAGCCAGTGTCGTTGTCTGTTTCGGCGGGGCAGATCCTGTTTCTATTGTCTTAGCTTCCTCAGGTGTTTCATCGACTCGATCTGAAGAGCAGCCAACCAGACCAAACAAAAGAACAAAAATGATACAAACCGGACCAACCAACTTCACTATGTTCATCTTGTCACCCTTGCCACTTAATAAATCACCGTGTAATTTAGCTATTGAACGATGATTTTGCCTACCATACCTAGGGATTCATGCGGTATACAGATCAAATCAAAAGTTCCAGCTTCAGAAAATGTAAACGTGATTTCTTCGGTTGTACCAGCATCTACTTCTACATCTATACCCAAAGAATCCACGGTAAAGCTATGAAATTCATTTTCGGAAGTTAAATTAAAGGTAACTGTCTCACCTTTCTTCACCGTTATATCAGTGGGGTTAAAACCATATTTAGCATTAGCGTCATTCATAGCAACATCCAAAACGTAGTCTGATGGTGCAGCAGCCGAAGTACTTGAGGCAGAAGAAGACTGAGAAGATGTTGTAGCGGGTGGTGGTGCAGCAGCCGATGCACTTGAGGAATAATTGGAAGAAGTTGAAACTATGGGTGCGGGCTTCACTTCATCATGACTCCCTTTCGGTGGTACATTTTCACCACAGGAATAGGCACCAAATAGCAAACACACCATCACTACGCTTGCGACTAATCTTCTGATCATATCTCCTCCTTGAGAATGATACGTTGGTGATATCTTTCACATTCTCAGTTTAGCATCGCGACTTTTAGGGGGTCAACGACTGAAAATTTTAAAATACATAATCATTTAGACCTTGTAGTAATTGACATAGTACACTTGTTCTGATAATTTGTTCGGAACATTAGTGCTTATTTACATGGATGCTTGAAAAAAGGAAGTGACTTTAATGAAGCGGCCATTATCAAAACGACAGCAGACTATCTTGAACTATATTAAAGATTTCATGGGCAAGAATAGCTACCCGCCAACCGTTCGTGATATTCAAACAGGGTGTGAAATAAGCTCAACTTCAGTCGTTGACTACAACTTGCAAATACTCCAACGAGAAGGTTATTTACAAAGACGTAGAGAAGTGTCTAGGGGTATCGAATTATTGGGTGAATCGGCTGCATCAACACTGAGAAATCTAATCTCGGTGCCTGTAGTCGGAAACATCGCTGCGGGTGAACCTCTGCCATTGGTTAATACTGAACAATGGAATGATACTGATTTTGACAAGGTTGATTTGCCTCCTTTTTTAACCAAGGGAAAGGAAAATGTTTTTGCGCTGCGAGTCAAAGGAGAATCAATGGTCGATGCATTGGTCGGGGATGGAGATCTTGTAATACTTGAATCAATAGAACAACCACAAAACGGTGATATGGTTGCTGCCTGGTTGAAAGATCGGGAAGAAGCGACCCTAAAACATTTTTTCCTAGAAGGCGATAAAGTGAAATTAGTTCCTGCAAACTCATATATGCAACCCATTACTGTCGCAGCTGCCAATGTATCAGTGAGAGGGCGAGTGGTAGGAGTCGTCCGCACAATGTAAACATGCCAATATTGCCCAAATTGAGCTTAAGAGAAGGCCGGTAGTATATACCGGTCTTTTTATTAGACGTATACTTTTGTCAAATAGGCAAGCTTAGGGAACTGGGGTGCAACAGATCGTGGACAATAACCTAATTGACACATCCTTCACTCTACCCATTGTTGGAATGACATGTGCAGCATGCGTTTCCCATGTAGGTGAAGCGCTTGAGCGTATACCAGAAGTGGAACGTGCTGTTGTGAATTTGGCTACTGAAAAAGCCACAGTACATATTTCTTCCGGGCACATCCAAAAAGAACTTCTTAAATCCGCTGTTCAAGATGCTGGCTATCAATTGGGTTCTGAATCTATCACATTGTCAATCGAAGGAATGACGTGTGCAGCATGCGTATCACACGTTGAATCTTCATTGCTGAAATTGGAAGGGGTTGAAGAAGCCTATGTGAATTTGGCGACTGAAACAGCAAAGGTTCAATATATACCCGGATTTGAATCCGTTTCTTCGATAAGACTTGCAATTACTAACTCTGGGTATTCCTCCTCTTACATTGAAAAAGAAGAGTTGGGGTACGGGTCAACTGACCGGTCACAAAAGCGCATTGTTCAGCAAGCGGCGGTCAGTCTATTGGGGGCCGGATTCATCATGTTGGGGATGGTCCCTGGTTTGGCCTCTCCACTACCTTTTCAAAACGAATATTTATCCTTCGTAATCGCCACAATCGTGCAATTCTGGGCAGGCAGGCAGTTTTTTACGAGTGCATGGAACGCAGCAAGGCACCGTACTACCAATATGAACACTTTAATAGCGGTTGGAACTTCAACTGCCTACCTATATAGCACTTTTGCAATCCTCGGCAAATTTTTCGGGATAAATGACGCGTTTCCCGAAACATATTTCAGTACTTCGTGCGCGATAATCGGAATGGTTCTTTTGGGACGATATTTGGAGTCCAAGTCAAGGCGACGCGCAACAGATTCTATCAAATCGTTACTGGACATGGCACCTAAAACGGCTACCATCATCAAAGGAACTGACATAAAAATAGTACCCGTAGATGATCTTGTCATTGGGGATCTTGTTATTATAAAACCCGGAGAAAAAATTCCTGTAGACGGATCAGTCATGGAAGGGTTTTCAGAAATCGATGAATCTACACTCACGGGGGAGAGTATCCCCAGAGCAAAGAAAATTGGGGATCCAGTTTTCACTTCCACTATCAATGGAACGGGAAATATTAAGGTGATTACTGAATCACTTTCTGATAACACAGTGTACTCAAAAATTGTTTCCTTGATAGAGGATACCCAGGCGTCGAAAGCCCCGATTCAAAGAATTGCGGATCGTTTGGCATCGTTACTAGTGCCTGCCATATTGGTCGTCGCGGCATTGACTTTTTTGACCTGGATCATCGTTGGCCCTGACCCAACTTATTCCTACGCCACTATCGCTGCTGTAGCAGTACTGGTGATTGCCTGTCCATGCGCCATGGGTCTGGCTACACCCATAGCCATAATGGTGGGGAGTGGAAGAGGAGCTGAAAATGGAATCTTGTACCGAGATGCTCTAGCAATCGAGACCCTTCAGAAAGTCGATTCCGTTGTTTTCGATAAAACAGGCACGTTGACTAAGGGGCAACCGAAGGTCACCCGGATAAATTCACACTCAAGCCATTCCGCAAAGGAAATCTTGGAATATGCAGGCGCCGTGGAAAAAAACTCAGAACATATTATCGCTAAAGCTATCGTGACGGAATGTGAGTCTAGGGAAATCGTACCAGTAGACGTCTCGGAATTCCGGTCTTTCCCAGGGCTAGGTACGTCTGGAGTTTTAAATGAGAAAGCAGTTTTAGTGGGGAATAAAATTTTCCTTACGGGTGCCGGAATTGAGGTGCCAGACACCCTGAACTCAGCCGACCTTGGAGAGGTACATGTATCCATTGACGGCTCATACTCTGGATCAATATTTTTTTCAGACACCATAAGAGATGACGCAGCGGAGACGATAGCCCATTTACATGATCTGAACTTAAATTTGGTATTGCTTAGCGGTGACAGGGAAGAATCGGTTGAATCGGTAGCTAATGTAGTAAATATAAGTAGGTATGAATCTAATTTTCTACCTCAAGACAAAGCGGCCTATATTTCAAATATGCAAAAAAAGGGCCAGGTCGTTTGTATGGTCGGAGACGGTGTAAATGACGCCCCTGCTCTTGCTCAGGCAGATATAGGAATAGCGATGGGGGGTGGAACTGATATAGCCATTGAATCCGCACAAATTACAGTTCTGGGAAACAGGCTATCTTCCATAGTCCAATCTATCCAACTGAGCAAATCGTGCATAACCACCATAAAACAAAACCTGTTTTGGGCTTTTGCCTACAACCTATTACTAGTGCCTATTGCAGCTGGTATCTTATATCCTTTATTCGCTTCGCAAACCGTACCGGGTTGGCTTTCTCCTCTTTTGGGGGACCGGGGGTTTTTAAACCCAATAGTGGCGGCAACAGCTATGGGACTTAGCTCGATAACTGTTGTCTTGAATGCCCTTCGGCTAAAAACTAGCAAACTAATCAGATAAGGTGAGTTTCAATGAAAATCCCTCTATTTTCAAGATCAAGCAAAGAAGCCATTGATCCCGTCTGCCATATGACTGTGAATCCAACCAATCCAAACGGCGGATCTTGGGATTATGAAAACATTTCATACTATTTTTGCGCCCCAGGCTGCAAAATAACATTCCAAAAGGATCCTGAAAGTTACCTTTCAGGGGAAAAGAAGATAGAAATGTAGTCTGAAAAATTCACCAGCTTTAGACGGCTACCTGCTAGCAGCTAAACTTAACCATCTTTATAATTACACTCCTTTGCATGCCGAAGTGGCGGAATGGTAGACGCGGCGGTCTCAAAAACCGTTGAGGTAACACTCGTGCGAGTTCGACTCTCGCCTTCGGCACCAAACCTTTTCATACCTGAGAAGAGCTTTATGCATTCAAATAAACGGCTTGGCGATATCTCCGTAATTTCGCCAAATGCCCACTATTGCCCACTATCCTGATTTGCACCCGATAATCTCAGCAGTAAAGATGCATCTAATAGTCGGTAAGCAAGATCATTATCGCTATGAAAACGCAGTATTATTTAATGAGCAAGCTAAAAAATATCAGGAAAATAATGTAAAACTAATTACCCACGATGGTGGTCATGTAATTCCAGAAAATATTGTCAGGCAAGTAATTCATGATTTAGATAAATCTGCAGAGGTAAGCAATGAGTGAGAACAATTATCATATTGATCAAGTAGATCAATTACCCGATGAGGTAGAAAATTTAATTCACCAGGGTCATGTACAAGATGAAGCAGACAATGGCATCATCTGCAACTATAAGAAGTTTGCTTTAGTGGTAAAGGATAACGAAGATTCAATAGTCGGCGCACTTCAAGCATATACAGCTTTCTCTGAGATTTATGTTGATGACATCTGGATTTCACCTACTGCTCGTAAAAATGGCTTGGGACGAAAATTGTTACAGGAGTTAGAAAATAAGTTTAAAGGTAACGGCTA
>DTSF01000321.1 GCA_012965485.1 Dehalococcoidia bacterium | reverse complement strand
CGTGGCGTAAATTATTCCTCTTAATGCCCGACCCCCTACAACCCGATTGTAATCGAAAGCACGTCCCTTTACCGATGTAGTTAGCATTTTAAATCTACCTATGATCTACCTAAATAGCTAATTTTAATTTGAAGAACCCATAAATCCCGGCTTTTCAAAATGTCCGCCGACGATAGGCACAGGATCTAATTTCATCCAGTCTTCAGCCAGAGTGGTGTACACGCTCCGGAAATCCATGTCAGGTACTAAATCACCCTGATCAAGATCTCCTTCCTTCATCGATGGATATTGTCCATATTCTCCGCCCCTCACGTTTTTGCCAATAGCAAGGCAGACACCGCCGGCCCCATGATCCGTTCCTGCACCGTTGTCATACGCTCTCCTGCCAAACTCAGAAAACAGAAACATGGTCACATTGTCAGCGGCCTGGTGTTCTTCCAAATCATCAAAGAAATCTCTTATGGCAGATGAAGCTGATGACCAAAGTTTATTATGGGTGGAAAGTTGATCTGCATGAGTGTCAAAACTTCCAAGGTCACAATAAAAAATCCGAGTACCTAAATTTGCCAAATGTATTTGAGCAATTCCCTTGAGCTTTTTGGCGATCGAGGAATCTGCGTATTCAACAGTTGATGAATACAAACTAGGTGCGACATTTAAAATGTCTGCTCCTTTAATTGCGTCAAGGCCTGTTTGGCCAAGAAATTCCATAACTGGGCCAGATCCAATCATTGGAGAATACATTTTTTTGTACCTATCTAGCACGCGGTCCCTTTTTTGTTCTGGGGAAATGTCGGTAAGGAGTCCGTAATTATCTAAATTTTCCACTGTGGCTACTGGAACGTCGGGAGCTACCAAAGCCCTATAAAGTGATGGGCCCATACTTACGGCTGTCACCACATTTTCTTTGTTGGGGTCGATTTGCTTGATTGCTCTGCCAAGCCAACCTTCCGTACCGAGAGTTTCAGGTTCACATGTGTGCCAGATGTCCATGGATCTAAAATGGGACCGAGGAGAGTTTTCGTAGCCAACCCCATGAATAATGGCAACAGCACCCTCTTTATACATTTCGGCCAAAGGGGCCATGGCAGGATGAAAACCAATTTCTGAGGTGAGCTCGATTACATCAGTCTCATTTATATTAACTGAGGGTCTGTAGTCTCTATACAGGGAGTTACTGTGAGGCACTACAGTATTCATGTAATCATTGCCACCCGATAATTGAACTACTACTATCACCGGGTCTTTTGATGGGGTTTCAGCCATGGTTATCCTCGTTATTCTCTATCCTTTTCTTTACAACGGCAGTTAAGCAAATTGATATTCTCTGGTTGCGACTATAAGTTGGAGCAATTCCAAGGTTCTTGTTACCCCGGTTGATTGCCAGTCGAAATCTCCTTGTGAAGAAACGTGATCTATAAGCTCAGCCCTCGTCTCAGCTGTAACCTCTAGGGGTCCCATGATATCAAGACAAGCATCTACTACGTCTTCAGGTTTGAAAGATGTGGAGCTAACTCGATCTATCATTTTTGCAACACCCGGTCGCGAATAGTCACCGACCATTTCCGACATGAAATTTGTACGCTTCATTAAGGTGCCACTGTTGATCCACTCTACACCAGAGTGCCACCCTTCAACACTTGGAGGATTTAAGAGATCCTGACCCATGTAGACGATCTGGCTAGTCCAATTCAATATATCCGGCCCAGGAAGACTACTATTTCCAACCAACCTCAGAGTACTTACCACAACTTCCGCTGGATTCTTAACCCTTGAGAATTGTGACTCCTTAAAAAAATCGCTATTGAATAATTTTCTAAGGACAGTTTCCATATGGTAGTTACTGCCCATCAAGGCATCAGCCAAAA
>DTSF01000320.1 GCA_012965485.1 Dehalococcoidia bacterium | reverse complement strand
GCGGAAGTAAAGAGTAAACACGGAGATAAGAGGAGAACCTCGATAAGTCATGATGCCTATGACCTCAGCCGCGAAGAGTTAGAAGCTCATGAGCAAATTGTTATCACTCTTAGTCAGGGTGGATATTTAAAAAGAATTCAGTCAAATACCTTTAGGCGCCAGCACAGAGGAGGTAGGGGTGTTTCCGGTATGAACACCAGAGACGATGATCCTGTAAAGGAATTGATGGTAGTGGATAGCCACGACAAATTAATGTTTTTCACCAATAAAGGGCGTGTTTTATCAAAGATCGGGTATGAATTAAGGGCGGATCAAAGTAGAAATACTCGAGGGGTCCCTGTGGCCAACATAATAAATGTTTGGGATACCGAAAGTATAAGTGCATTGATAAATGTTGGGAAAAAACAATATGAGGACTTTGAATACCTTGTGCTAGGAACTCGGCAAGGTCGAGTTAAAAGAATCAATCTTGATGATGTTGAACACATTAGGCCATCTGGATTGATCATTATGAATCTTAAAGGTGATGATGAATTAGTATCTGTGAAACTGGCTAAGCAAAAGGACGATATAATTTTCATATCAGAGCAGGGTATGGGAATAAGATTTTCAGTAGACGATCTTCCGATACGTCGCCGGACTGCGGGTGGTGTTAAGGGAATGTCATTAAGAACAGGTGATAGGGTGGTTTCGATGGATGTGGGTAACGATGACAGTAAATTGCTTGTCGTCAGCAAATTAGGACGAGGTAAAGTGAACCCTCTCAGGGAATACAGAAGGCAAGGCCGCGGTGGGTTAGGTTTACGAGCCTTCAAACTTACTAAAAACACAGGGTTAATAGCAGATGCCCAAATAGTGGATGAAACCAATGAGGTTTACCTAGTTTCTGAGAATGCTCAAGTTATGAGGACTGATTTGAGTGAGATAAGGAGTCTGACTGGAAGAATCACGCAGGGAGTGACGATATTTAAGCCTAGGCCAGGTGATTCAGTTTCTTCAATTGCATGCGTCGGTGACTTTGCAATTGATGACGATGAGGATGAAAAACAAACTGGAACAAAGCCATCGAAAAACGGTAAAACACCGAAAAATAAAAAATAGAGACCTCTGATAGGTTGTCAGGTGGTAAACGTACTGGCACTATGGGTGGGTTTTATATGTGTATTGCATAGATACTGGCAGCATCGGATTGCCTTGATCGCCCCTTAACCTGAAAGATGCCAATAACTAGAAAGTTGCTATCGGGTTTGCGGGTGATCCTGTTCCACCTTGAACATAAAGTGGATTCAGACTCAGCATAAAATCATACCTTTTCTCTTCAGCGCAAACGTTTGAAAGTGGTTCCAGATATGCGTTGTCAACAAGTGCGACTCCGTAGGCAAATATCACACCGTGGACAGTCCAAGGGATTTCGTATTCGTTGGGGGAAGCGTCCATCATATCCCAGCCCAATATAGCTATGTCATTGGTTTTGACAAACGGTAGGCATGAAGCATGGAGACCTGGTCTTCCATCTGGGGTACCCCATCTACCATTATTGTCGGCAGCATATTTGTCGCGACCACTATATACGAAGACGGCATCACCAGATTTTATCTCCACATTTTGTTCTGTGGCGATGTCTTCCAATTCCCATCCATGGACCGGTTCGCTTAGTGTTACATATGGTTTGTTTCTATGTTTAGGTACATCTAGTAATATCCCGCGCGTTAAAATACCGTCTTTCCATTCTTCGACGGTACCAAAATTTGCACCGCTAAATTTAATGACATCATCAGGGGTTTTACCTTCCCACATCCCATTCTTATCCCAAACATGGAAACAAACCATATGTAACACTAAGCGAACCGGTCCATGGATGGGAATTGG
>DTSF01000319.1 GCA_012965485.1 Dehalococcoidia bacterium | reverse complement strand
AGGATATTGAAACTGTTGCCGAACGGGTTCGGGATATAGGCCGCCGAGCACTTCCTTTGGTAGTAGACGTCACAAATAGGGATGATGTTAAAAGAATGGTGGATGAAAGTCTTAAAGAGTTCGGACGGGTGGACATATTGATAAATAACGCGGCTTATGCTCGGGCAGAGGATAGGACTCCGATATTGGACTTAAATGAAGACACTTTCCAAAAAGTAATGGACATCAAAGTAACAGGAACATTCCTTTGTACTAAGGCTGCCATTAAACCCATGATTGATCAAGGTGATGGTGGAAAAATAGTAAATATTTCATCGACAGCTGGCAAGCGTGGATCTGCAAATACTCTTGCCTATAATGGGGCTAATTTTGCCATCGTAGGTATGACACAATCAATGGCTAAGGAACTTGGATCTCACAAAATAAATGTTAATGCTGTATGCCCAGGGGCCGTAGATACTCATAGGATGGATGATCTTGGCAGAGGTAACACTTGGAGTAATATGGCTGATTCGACCCCTATAGGTCGAAATGGTACCGATGAAGAAGTTGGTGATTTTTGTGCATATCTTTGCACCGAAGCCGCATCATGGATTCATGGGCAGTCCATCAACCAGAACGGCGGCACGGTAATGGAACATTAAATCGGGGGTCATATTTCGTTGACTGAGATTGGTTACGTTGCTAAGCTTTTTACTCCTTCATAGAGAAAAAATGTCCATCATTAAGGGCGGTTAGCTCAGTGGTTTAGAGCGCTGCGTTGACATCGCAGAGGTCACAAGTTCGACCCTTGTACCGCCCACCATGATGTCTTTTGCGCCTAAATGGCGCATCTCACCGCCTCCCCCCACCGGATTTTTGTGAACACTTTTTGGAAGACTGTTCACAAGTTGGTCGTATCTAGCTTTAATTTCTGGCTTCCACGGACGCTTTCCAGTTTTCATCATGCTGAGATAGGACGGCGCTATACCAAGTATTTTTGCGTGTTGTCTAAGACTCATCGCTATCCTCGCTTATTCTTCTTTTCATATTGAAGTAATAATAAAAGGTATTGTTCTGTTCTCTTTCAGTCTCGTCATTGGCCTGCTTAATCAGGTTAGTCCAATACCGTTTTATGTCATCCCGCGGGGTGAGGTTTGCCCCATCTGAAGCATGCCACGCACGCCACAACCACTTTACCTGCCGCCCAGTCGCCATAGTGCCTGTCTGATGGTGAAATTCGCCGTTTAGATAGTTAGCAAGTTTGCCGTCCTGCCACGGAATTTCATATTTACTTAGCGAGCGCCATTCATATTTGTTATCCTGTTCACTCTCTCTGAAAGAGACTGAATTAAACTCCTTTATCCAACGAGATATTGTTCTAGAACTGACAGCGGTTCTTCTATATTTTGCCTCCAGCTCCCGCAAAATAGTTTTCTGCGTGTGGATTCGTCCACTCCACAGGTGGTAGGCCTCTT
This sequence comes from Dehalococcoidia bacterium, assembly GCA_012965485.1. Next base: position 417 of record DTSF01000319.1, on the reverse strand, counting down.
TCATTTGGTCTATGTTCTCTTTAATTTTCGGCATTTTTTGCTCACCTAACCCTATTGAAGATGACAGTGTATGACGTTATCATTTAAAGTTTCAGACATTATATAGACAATATTATGGAAAGCAAGGGGAAATCATGCAGAAAACAGAATTTGATTGGATAAATGAACTGACCAACCTTATCTGCAGTATGAGTGGTTGGACAGTAAATGAGGCTAAGACCATCGTGTATTGGTGTATCGCTACCTATGGATATCAATATGTACAGAAGTTTCCAATTTTGGTGTTTAGGGGTCGCAAAAACTTAGGCAAAACGACTGCCTTGAAGATGGTTATGGAGCTGGCGTATAAGTCTCCCGCATACATGGATAGAAAGGAGATGATTATTACCGAAGGGACTAGCGTACCCGTTTGTAGAA
>DTSF01000318.1:6096-6964 GCA_012965485.1 Dehalococcoidia bacterium | reverse complement strand
ACAATTTAAATCTCCTCTTGAATTATTGATATCCGTATCATTGTATTGACACTTTTCACAATTCAGCCATATCATCATCGCATCCCACTATGCGTATCTTGTTATTATGGAGCATCTATTGATAAACCCGTCGAATTGGGTTTTCAGCTCTACGGACCATTCTAATCACATTCGCCTAGTGGATAAACCATTAAGATCATTCAGATAAATTTTTGAACATCCCATCCGGAATAAAAGTTTAGAATATCTCTAATTTAAATGAATTCAATTTGAGGAGTTGGAAATGTCAAATCTTCGCGAATTAAGAAGGACTTATGGATTTGACGAAGTAGCAATTGCTCCAGGAACAGTAACAGTTAACCCTGAAATGACAGATACATCATTTGAGTTAGCCGACGTAAGTATCAAAATACCAATACTAGGGTCAGCAATGGATGCGGTGGCCAACCCATATTTCATAGGCAAAATGCACGAACAAGGTGCCCTAAGTGTAATGAACTTGGAAGGGGTACAAACTCGGTATGAAGATCCTGAAGGGGTACTTGCAGAAATCGCTGACACTCCAAATGACATGGTCACCGCCGTAATGCAAAAAGTCTACTCGTCACCGATAAAAGAGGCGCTAATCGGAAGAAGAGTTGAAGAAATCAAGGCAACAGGTTCAAAATGTTCCGTTTCTGTAACCCCAGCATTTACAAAATCGTATGCCCCACTAGCAGTTGAAGCGGGAGCAGATATGATTGTGGTTCAATCTACAGTGACTACCGCTCGGCATTCTTCCAACAGCATAAAAGGTCTTCAATTCCCGGAGTTGCTTGAAATGGTGAAAGTGCCGATTTTGGTAGGCAACTGCGTAGGGTACGATGTC
>DTSF01000318.1:0-6060 GCA_012965485.1 Dehalococcoidia bacterium | reverse complement strand
GGAAATAATGGAGACTGGTATACACGGAATCCTCATTGGAGTTGGACCAGGTGCAGCATGTACCACCAGAGAGGTCACGGGAGTTGGAATACCCCAAGTGACAGCCACTATGGATTGCGCACTAGCAAGAGACGATTTTTTCCAGAGAACCGGTAAATACATACCGATCATAACCGACGGCGGGATCAGAACCGGAGGTGAACTTTGTAAAGCAATCGCAAGTGGAGCCGATGCCGTTATGATAGGAACCCCTCTCGCTCAATCGAAGGAAGCGCCAGGACAGGGATTTAATTGGGGAATGGCCAGCCCACACCCGGCATTACCTAGGGGTACGAGGGTTAACGTTGGAGTCAAAGGAACTCTCAAAGAACTGTTTTATGGTCCTTCGTCGGTATCAAATGGTACCCAAAATTTAGTCGGTGCACTCAAGGCCTGTATGGGTATGGTCGGAGCACTCAATATCAAAGACATGCATTCAGCAGAAGTAGTTGTAGCTCCCTCCATAAAAACTGAGGGTAAACATTACCAACTCGGTTTGGAGTAAGGACCAATAGAGTTAATTACATACACTACCAAACCGGTCCAACAAATAGGGATAGGCAGCTATCTAATTTCTAGAAGTACGGCCCGTTCATTATTGCTAAGATCTTTCAGAACTGTAGTTATGGCAGAGGGGAAAAACTGTTGGGATAATTTGACAGCTTCAGACGCTTGGTCAGAATCGATTTCAAACAATATGACTCCTGGATTGGACATTTTATCTACCGCTTGAAACAGTAATCTTTTTATCAATTCTAGCCCGTCATACCCTCCGTCCAAAGCCACTACCGGTTCCTTTAACACCTCTTCCTGCAGGGAGGTCAATCTATCACTCCTAATGTAAGGTAGATTACTAACCAAAATGTCGATTTTATCTATAATTGGTTCAAGTAAGTTACCACGTCTCAGTTTGACTCTTGAATACAAACCATGAGTCCTTCTATTATCATCGGCGATTGCTAAAGCAGCCTCACTGATATCTACAGCTATTATGCTAGAAGTAGGAATGTTCAAAGCCAACGAAACTGCTATGGCTCCACTTCCTGTTCCCACATCCACTATCGAAATTTCGTTTTTGCCCAACGACTTGGCTTGAACGATAGCTGCATCAACCAAAAGTTCCGTTTCCTGCCTTGGAATCAACACATCTTCTGACACAACAAATGGCAATCCATAGAATTCTTTAACCCCGGTAATATAGGCAAGAGGCTCTCTCAGGGTCCTTCTTTTTACTAAGGAAGCAATATTGCTTGAATCCTCAATGGAGATGTCTTCATCTAAATCTCTGAACATAGCAGCCCTGTCGATCTTTAAGACGTGCCTAAGTAAGACCTCTGCTTCCAGTTTAGCGTCAAGTGAGCCTGTTTTCATAAGCTCTTCACTTGCGACATTAAGGGCCTCTTTGAGGTTCATAAACTGGCATTCTCCAATTTACGAGCCTGCTCCTCCTGAACCAAAGCTTCGATAAACTCCATCAAATCCCCGTCCAGTACCTGCTCAAGGTTATAGCTGGTCAAACCTATCCTATGATCTGTAATCCTACCCTGCGGGAAATTGTATGTCCGAACTCTTTCTGAACGATCTCCAGAGCCCACTTGAGACCTTCGACTATCGCTAATCTCTTGCTGCTGTTTTTCTATCTCAGCTGCAAGTAATCTTGACCTAAGCACTGCAAGAGCTTTTTCCTTATTTTTATGTTGAGACCTCTCATCCTGACATGTTGTGACAACTCCGCTAGGAATATGTTTAATTCGAACGGCAGTAGCAACTTTTTGTACATTTTGTCCACCATGACCACTCGCGTGGTATATATCTATCTGAAGATCTTCTTGATTAATCTCAACATCTACCTCTTCGGCTTCAGGAAGAACCGCTACTGTAGCAGCAGATGTATGTATTCTTCCACTAGATTCAGTGGTCGGAACTCTCTGAACTCTATGAACACCACTTTCATGCTTTAATTTGCTGTAGGCTTGGTCACCTCTAACCTGAAAAGTGATTTCTTTTAACCCTCCAATCCCTGTAGAATTTGAATTTATTATCTCCAAATTCCAGTTCAATCGCTGAGCCAACCGGGAATACATCCTATATAGATTTGAGGCGAATAAACCTGCCTCTTCCCCTCCAGTTCCAGCTCTAATTTCAATAATTACATTTTTATCGTCATTAGGATCTTTTGGAACTAAGGCCTTACGTAGTCTTTCTTCGGCCTCTTTTTGCTTTCCTTCAAGAGTCACCTGTTCATCTTTAGCCAGCGATAATATCTCAGGGTCCGATTCAGATCTAAGCATACCTCGCAAATCAGATAGTTCTTTGATAACTTCTCTGTACTCTCGAGCAAGTTCCACAACTTCTCTCATTACCGACTGTTCTTTGGCATACTGCTGAACTTTAGTGTAATCAGCCACCACCTCAGGGTCTGCCAATAATTTATTCAATTCCTCATACTTTTCTTCAACTGAGGAGAGCCTTTCTAACATCATTTCATCCTGAGAGTTGAATTTGTGATAACTATGAAATCAGAAAGTAATCATAACTTGAACCCATCTCGATATCCATAATTTTGGAATTAGATATGTGTAGTTTTTGTTCATGAACAGAAATTCAACAATTTTAGGTTCATTGACGTATGGCGCTCAATTTTAAATAATTCATCGTGAATGAGATCACCTATGGCACCTTGCCAACATGTCCTTTGAAAATAGTGAGGTTTGTATGACTGAACCAAACATTGAATTAAGAAAAGTCGCTAAGGAAGATGTATCACGGATAAATCAGTGGCTGGCAGATGACGAAGTTGCCGAAAATTGGTTTGGAAGATATTCATATGGTAATCCAGCCCATCTGGGATACCACCCGGAACAGGCTGACACTTTTTCCGACCAGCAATGGGCAGAAACATTTTCAAATCCAGAGCATGTCATATCCTCCGTTTACACACCCGAAGGTTCTCATATAGGGGAATCTCACATCGCCATTGAGGAATCACTCGGTGATGGGCAAATATCGATCCTAATTGGAGCCAGGGAAATGTGGCACCACGGTTTTGGAACTGCAGCCCTACGTGCAACTTTAAACCAAGCGTTTACCCAACATGGATTATTCAGGGTATGGGCAGATATACCTGAATATAATGAAGTGGCTCTTAAAATGTTTAGACATTTTGGATTTAAACATGAAGGAACTTTGAGAAAGAGTCGGCCTCACGAAGGGGCAAGATACGACTCCATAGTTATGGGAATGTTGTCAAACGAATATAACTCTGGCTAAATAGATTCCAACCTAAATTTACAGGAATTAACTATGCTTTACGATGCTGAATCTGGGGACCTATCTATAACTGCAGGTGGGGACGCAATGATAACCAGAAAGCTTTCAGTGCACAAAGAAGAAAAATTCTTAGATCTAATTGAATTATTCCGTTCATCAGATGTTGGGTATGTGAATCTTGAAATGCTTATGCATAATTTTGAACACTCCCCCGGGTCCGCTGGCGGAACATTCACAGGGTCTGACCCTTCTAATCTAGCTGAATTAACCTGGTCAGGCATCAATTTAGTATCAACCGCCAACAACCATAGTCATGACTATGGAGAAGGTGGAGTCCTCACGAATCTCAACCATCTTAAAACTTCGGCTCTGACCCATGCTGGTACTGGTCAACATTTAAGTGAGGCTAGGAGTGCTGGATATCTTGATACCCACAACGGGAGAGTCGCACTGATAGCTGCTGCTTCTACCTTTGCGGAGTCGGGTAGAGCTTTGAACCAAAGACCGGATCTGAAAGGTAGGCCAGGATTAAATCCCCAACGATTTAAGACAACATATACAGTAGACGAAGATTCCTTCGACCAACTCAGAAGGACCAATCGCCTCTTGGGGCTCGAGCAAAAACGAGACTTTCAAAGGGGGTTCAGACCAGCCGGGGTAATACCAGGGGACACTGAAACAGAGTTTTCTTTCCTTGAAAATCGATTTATGGTTGGGGATTCCTTCTCAGAAAATACTGAATTACATAAAGAAGATCTTAACGAAAACTTGAAATGGATCTCAGATGCAAAAAGAATGTCTGACTGGGTCATAGTTTCATTTCACTGTCACGAAAGTGGGAAAACTATGGCAGAACCACCCGAATTTCTTATTGATTTCGCTCATGAATGTATTGATGCAGGAGCTTCTGTCTTTATAGGGCATGGTCCACACGTCACAAGGGGAATCGAAATATACAAAGGCGCCCCAATTCTATATAGCTTGGGAAATTTCATTTTCCAAAATGACACCGTTAAATGGCAGCCATCCTATAACTATGACCAAATTGGCTTAGATCATTACTTCACACCAGCGGATTTCTACGATAAGCGTAGCGATGAAGGTAAAAGAGGGTTCCCAGGCGACCCAATTTATTGGCAAAGCGTAGTAGCACAAATCAAATTCGAAAACGGAAACCTCTCCTCTTTGGATTTTGTACCCATTGATATGGGATATGGAAAGCCCCGTTCAATGACAGGAAGGCCTTTAATTGCCTCAGGCAAAATTGCAAATCAAGCCTTATCCAGAATAAAAGAATTGTCTGAAGATATGGGAACCGACGTATCAATCGATGGAAACCGCGGGATAGTCATAATTTAGACGAATTCCACCTACCAATTAATCGAAAATTAAATCCATATCCTGGTGTGTAATCCCAACGTCGTCATAAACTGACCCTCTAGCACTATACCCCAGTTGGGTATAGAAAGGAGCTGCTTGCATTTGAGCTGAAAGAGTGACTCCTCTAAAGCCCATTGTTTTGGCTAATTGATGCAACCTCACCATGAGTATCTCACCAATCCCTTTTCGTCTCGTAGCTTTTTTAACTGCGACTCGTCCGATATGAGGTAATTCTGATATTTTCTCAGATCCAGGTTTACTTCCTTCCAGTATTAATCTAGCTGTCCCTACCACTAGCTGACCTTCAGATACCATCGCATGTATGGCTCGACCAGATTTAATCGCCTTCATAGTATCTAATGCATCAATCTCTTCAATGGCGGAAATAGACTGTTCCAACACAAAAACTTCCATTCGAAGTTCAATAATATTTTGGAGTTCTTCAAAAGTAGAAACGATTTTGGTATTGTAATCTGGTGGCATAGCACAAATTAGATAGCAAAAAAATCTTCCAGTCAATTCACTAAAAAGGATGGACACAATAGAGGATAATATTCAATAAATAGTTTTCCATCTCCCATATTCAGATTGAAATAAGCCAGGGTTCGGAGAAGGGAAAATATTGATTCCAAATTTGAAGATAAATACAGAGCAAAAAACTCAGGCATGCATTCTTTACTCCTCTGGCGTTAGCCAGAACTCAGTAATTGAACAGTCTATAAAAGCATTTTGCAGAAAATACGATCAGTTTAAGAACACTTAGTCGTTGGATATCTAGCTTCAAGAAATTGCCTAAGTCAGTCATAAAACTGGATGAACCGTTCCAATGGGATGAATGTGATAATTACGATATCCCTTGGACCAATTCATTAAAACTGTTGGAGTTATGTCACTACTATTAGGAGAGCGAAGATAAGATGCCATCCACAAGACCGGCAAAATGGTGGTGGAAAGTAAGACAGGCAGCCCCCACTCTTAGAGCAAACCAAATAGCGGAACTTGGAAATCTATCTGTTTTTAATGATTTGAATGCCTATATCACGTACAAGCCATACCAACCTACAAGGGCCTACGCTCGGTTTATCAATACGAATGGGGTAAAACCCATAAAACCGAAAAGTGAGGAGCGCAACGCCCAAGATGGGCTCAAAAATACCTTGTAGAAATTTGTTTATTTGTTTAAGAGAAAAACCAGTTGAAATCTTTCATATGGAACCGGATACCCGCCAACATACCGGATAATTAGAGAGAATGGACATTACTAGTTTGTATTCCACTCGGCTCGGCGTTACTGTCTTGTCAATAATGGCAGCAATACTCCTTTTATAGGACTCAAAAGCCAAATTGTTCCTTTAAATTTAGTTTATCTTT
>DTSF01000317.1 GCA_012965485.1 Dehalococcoidia bacterium | reverse complement strand
CCGGTATGGTTATTTTGGCAGCAGTGGTCGAACACTTCTGGGCGCCATTCATGCTGGGTTTCCTTTAAAAACTCACCTGTATTAAACTATTTATAATTTACGGCCTGTGCTGTTAAAATGGACGTGACCTCATTTTGTCTGGTGAGGGAGTTATATATAGTTAGTATCGGGGATATCTTATGAAGAATGCATTTGTTCAGATGCAGAATCTCTATTCCGACAGGAAAGGAATTACGGGTCTTGAAACAGCGATCATATTAATCGCCTTCATCGTGGTTGCGGCTGTCTTCGCTTTTACCGTTATGACCACTGGTTTGTTCAGTAGTGAGAAGGCTAAAACTACGGCTCAGGCCGGTATAGCCGAGGCAAGTTCTACCTTTGCTCCCAAAGGGGCAGTAATAGCTGCTGCCAACGGGGCAGGAAATGCGGTGGAAACGATCACGTTCCAAATCACCACTGCAAGCGGTTCGACTGGAACCTCAATTGCCAAGGCCAAGATCGCGCTGATCTATTCCGATGATAATCAGAGAGATTCTTCCAGTGCGAATATAAATGCCAGAGGAACTGCTGACGGAATAATGAACACCGTGGTGATAAATAAGATTGTCGGGGACGCCGAGTCACCGGATTTACTGCAGCAGGGAGATGTCGCGGAGATTGTTGTTACTCTTAACACTACCACCGCGGGCAAAGCCACAAAACTCGATAAAAACCAGATTTTTAGACTTGAATTAATTCCCCAGCAAGGTGGATCCTTAATTATTTCAAGAAAGACTCCACCGGAGTTGATGAAAGTGATGAATCTGGAATAATTGGTGACAATATGACCACATCTAATTCACAGTTAGAACAAAGAGTTCAGGTCCTTGAGGACGAAGTCAATATTTTAAAAACTGAAATTCGTCAAATATTGATCGATATGCGTGATACTTGGCTTCGGAAATCAGATGTGCTGGCAACTTCACGAGAGATAGTGCAAGCGGCAGCACCAACGCTTGCTGCAACACCCCAATCCGCTAGTTCGGCAGTAAACGGGGCGCCCCGCACATATTTCGGCTCTGAAGCTGGATTGGATTTGTCAACTGACCAAAACAACAAAGGTACCCTGAATGATTTGCTCGCTTGGATGGGAGAAGCCAAGGAGAAAGGCCTTTCTGCGGCTAGATTGTTCCCTATCCTAGAGGCATATGAAAACTCAGCCATGATAAGCCCTTTGATGTCAAAATTTATTCTGAAAAACATGTCAATGCTTGACGAAATGTATTCAAACAATGACCCGATGTCACCGTCTGTTTATTCTCAGGTCGTATCGGATCTTCATAAGCTCGTTTGTATCTCCATAGAAGCCTCATAGATATATTCCTGGCTTTCCTGGACTTTGATTTAAAGGGAAAATAGATTGGATAAGGTCATAGTTACAGCTCTGTTGGTAATAGCAGGTGTCACTGCGGCTGGATTGATGATGACTACCCTGACCCCAATAATTGGGAGTAGTAGCCGATCTGTAGTTGAGTCGCAAAAAGATCTTTCTCAGCGGATACAAACCGATTTTAATATCACGGCTGTTCACGCTGATAGCGATGTTTCAGTCAAGGCCTGGATAAAGAATGTGGGTGGGGCAAATATCAGCTTCTTAGAGCAATCGGATGTTTTTGTGTCATCAACTGATAAAACCCAGTTTGTGTTCCTATGTTACGAAGACCCAGTAAGTTGTACAGAAAACAAATGGTCCGCTTTCGAAAAAGATGGAGAGACTAAAAAGACCGGGTATTGGACTGAGGGAGAAACAATTCAATTAACTCTCTCTCTCAAGAACGATGCTCTTAGCAAGTTAGTTCAGGGTACTAGGACATACAATTTCGAATTTGCTACCT
>DTSF01000316.1 GCA_012965485.1 Dehalococcoidia bacterium | reverse complement strand
ATTTTTTGTAGTAGGTAACATTCCAGGAACATCTATTATAGAATTAATTTCACTATGTCTATCCAATGCATTTGTTTTATATTTGGATAGAAAAAATCTCTTAAAATGTAATGATGAGAAAACATGTATTACCTATGTGGCCTCATCAAAATATGTCATATCCCTAAATATCAGGGTTGATTCACAACCTTTGTGTTTGATACCTATCAGGTCCTTAGGGTCAAGGGTGTTACCGCATCCATCACATTGATCGCCCCGGGCTCCGTTGGAATTACAGTTGGGACAAATACCTTCCACATACCTGTCGGCCAAAAACCTGTTATGTTCTTCGCAAAAGGGTTGCGACATAGTGTCTTTATAAATGAAACCTTTTTCATGAAGTCTTAAGAATATATCTTGCGTAATGTCGAAATGATTTTGTGTGTGTGTAGTGGTAAAAAGATCCCAATTTATACCAAGCCCATCCCAGTCATTAAGAAATTCATTTTGATATTTTTTTGCAACTTCCTCCGGGGATACGCCTTCATTTTCAGCGGTTATGGTCACTGGAGTTCCAACGGAGCCCGGGGCGACCAATGATGATACCGAGCGAAAATATCTGCTGGGAGGTATGCTCCTGCTACGTGTCCAAGATGGATGGATCCGTTTGCGTATGGCCATGCGACACAGACGAGAATGTTTTCGGGCATAAATTAAAACTCATCTCCTGAAAAGGTCCACCCGAATGGTAGCACATGGGATTTAGGTTGGTTGCAACCAATGAGAAAAATCGGATTAAGCCGAATTTTTATATAACTATTCGGTTAAAGCCAATGCCCTATCTCTTAATTGCCCACATCCTGCATCAATATCAATCCCCTTTTCCATTCTTACCGTTGAGGGGACATTAAATTTTTTTAGATCGGATTGGAATCTTTGAGCCTCTTTGTAACTGGTCCGTTGGTAAGAGCCTTCCCCGGTTGGATTTACAGGGATAAGATTTACGTGGCATAGTAAATCTTTAAGGATTTCGCCTAGTTTGGTCGCATGCTTTGAGGTGTCATTTTGTCCCTTCAACAATACGTATTCTATAAATATTCTTCGTTTAGTTTTCTTTACAAAACTCTGGCATGCCCGAAGTAAATCCTCTATCGGATATCGCTTATTGACCGGAATAGTTTCTGATCTGGTTTTGTTGTCAGGAGCATGCAAAGACACGGCAAGATTTATTTGAATATCTTCCTTTGCTAGCCGTTCAATACCAGGAATCAGGCCTACAGTTGAAATTGTTATATGCCTTGCACCTATTCCAATTCCATTTTGGTCATTGAGAACCCTGATAGCTTCCATCATATTGTCGTAATTTGCTAAAGGTTCTCCCATACCCATAAATACGACATTTGTTACTCCTTGAATCTCCCCACGAGATCTCTTACCGATATTAACTTCTTCCTTATCTTCTGTTCTTGCAAGCCGTTCCATTACTAGTACCTGTTCGGTAATTTCCCCGACTGTCAAATTTCTCCTGAAGCCTTGCTGGCCTGTTGCACAGAAAGTACATCCCAGGGCACATCCCGCCTGAGTAGAGACACAAACTGTTTTTCTGCCTCTACGGTGTCCGTCTGCTTCATAACGCATTAAAACAGTTTCAATTAGTTCCCCATCTGATAGTCTGAATAATGTTTTGTCTGTGCTGCCATCCAACGATTTCTTTGACATAACAGTAAAAGAACTACCTATTGAATAGTTCTGAGAAAGGACTGACCTCAGCTCCTTGCTCAAATTCGTCATATCGTGGAAGGAAGTTCGACACTCCTTATAGATAGCCCGCCAGACCTGTTCTCCCCTGAATCGAGGTTGTCGAAGACTTTGTAGATTATCGATAAGTTTGGGCTTT
>DTSF01000315.1 GCA_012965485.1 Dehalococcoidia bacterium | reverse complement strand
GCAGAAATAGTAACGAAGAGTTACGAATTCCATGCATGTTTGTGATAACGCAATTTTTTGAGTCTTGAAAAAATAGCGGATGCCTGTCTTCCCATAATTTTAGCGATGTCTTTGGTTTTTGACCCAGAATCCTTGAGCATGAGCAAGAGCCTTTCAGTTTTCCAAGTCCATCTTTTGTAAGCATTAGGGTGTTTTTTCCGGATTGCACTGTAAGTATGTTTCTTCACGCCTTTTGGGGGTTTGAAATTCTTTGTTGCGCAATAATACGAACCCCTGACGTTTTGCCAGCCATGTTTATGCATCATCTCTAACGTAAGTTTGAGTTCCTCGTCTTTGTTGCCTGGCTTTACAAGCAGTATCTCGAGTGGCCCGTATTTCCTGGTCCAGGCCGCACCAAGCCCTGAGAAATGTTGCCCAAACCTCCGTACGGGGCTGGTGGTGAGACCAACATAATATTTTCCACGTTCCAGCCGCAATTTATAGACAAATTCCCTGCCCAATTTAACCCCTCCTGAATTTTGATTCCAGTACACTCGTCGGCATCACAATTTCACCTTTCTTCACTTTGTATGAGAATTTATGGTGATTACCTGAACCTCGAGCCTTGATTGGCTTCGAGATCATTTTAGCTTTGAGATGAGCGCCCTTGACCATTGTGTTGGATGATATCTCATTTCCCTCAAAGGTCATGTTCTTCTGAGGAGTCACTACGCCTATTGGGACCCTCACAGGCTTTCCCCTTTTGACTTGCTGGATAGATATTGGAAACTTGGTGGATATCACAATCGAATCAAAACGTAGTCTGCAGGCTGGAGGGAGCAGACTACAGATCAATCTTCCACCTCATCTTTGGCACTGGATAATTCCTGTTTAGAAGATGAAGGAGCAGATTTTGGTTTCTCAGGGCAGGTCTGCTCGTGCTCTACTGCTTCGTATTCAAAATCAAATTCCTCCTCACAGAACTCACATTCCCAATATTCTTGGGATAACTTCTTGATAAGTTTCTCGTCCTTTGATAGAACATCGAGCCACAAGGGTATCTCCTTGTCGTGTCGATCAAGAAAATACCAGAGATCCTCCGGAGTATATTTAGGGAAAGTTGCTCCACCAGGGAACCGTTTTTCATACTTCTCCATCAGAAGAGCATCATATCCCCCCATAAGGGCCATATATCTGTCGTCGTCACCCGAGCCCTCGAACAGATCATCCATATGCTCCCTGATCTCTAACTCCTGATGGAATTTGTCCATCGAATGCTGATCCTTTTCTGCTGGACTGACATATGGTCCATCAGTGTATATTTTCACTAGGAGCCTTTCATCATCAGGGTGGAGTGCCTTCTTCTGCCTCCATATCTTTTTAGTGAGTTTTGATAACCTTCTCAGATAATTTGAAGGTACTACACTCTTCCCTTTCTTGCTATTCCTGATAGGAATAACTCCGCGCAATGCAATCTTCAACTTTGCAGCATCGGTGTACTTATTCTTCAAACTTGTAAAGATAAGCTCGAGATATTCATCGCTAATCTGCTGGTTCCTGTTGATCGGTTTTATAGTTTCAACAGGCACATTGACGTCCGCACCCTGCAGTTTCTCGCGGATGTCGGCCCAGGATGAGTCAGATTCTTTTCGGGTCATATTTTACGGATTTACTGCCCGCATATATACTTACCGTTAATCAGTTTTTATACATTTAATCGTCAGTTCTTACTTATCTAATAGTTAGTTTTTTGAATACCACTTTCTTTACCGGTTTCGGCAAACTGGTGTGTTTCAACTCTCGCGCAGGGGAAAACCCGCATACTGTCCGGCCGCTAAAAGCCGAACGGAAGCGCTTTCCGTTAACTTCCACTCTTGAAAAAACGGTGCCCGACCGGAAGC
>DTSF01000314.1 GCA_012965485.1 Dehalococcoidia bacterium | reverse complement strand
TTGCAAAAAGAGCTGCCTCAAAGGCTCCTTGCCCTTTCGCCGCTCCAGAAATTATTGCCACCTTGTTTTCCAGCCTTCCCATGATGCTATACCTCTATGGCAGATTGTTATCAGGTATTCTATCTCAGAAGGGGTCCTTATATCATCTAAATCCTGTAATTTAGATATACTCACCGATATCAATTGACAGAACACTTGTTCTGTTCTAAAATGTTCTAAATTAGATTATTCTACAGGGTGCTTCTATGAATCAATCGTTACAGCTGACTTTATCTCTGACCAATGAAGCTGGCCACTATGCTACTTTTCAAAATGGCCTAAATATAGACAGTGGCCAAGAGGTTTTGTATCTTGGGAATGTTAGTGGTGGACCAATCACTGGTAGCAGGGGTATCGTAAAAAAACTTTATGCTAATAAAGCTGTTGTAGATATGGGATACGTAGGGACGTGGAATGTGCCATATTATTTTTTGGCTGATACAACCAAAGTTGCTTAATCAAAAAACCCTTCTTTTAGATGACTAGCGATCGTAGTTGCTACCAGTATAGGTCTTTGAAGCGGCACATCGTGGATGCTACGCTCTAGCCATACCGTTTCGAATTTATCTATGTGTTTTTCTGCCTGGGCTATCAAGTTTTTTCGAAGTGTTTGTCTGGAAGTTTCATCATCATTCAACCTCGCTGGCATGTTGAGTACCGGGCATTTTACTGAGGAAAATAAAGAGGAAGGTTGATGATTCCAGAAAGCTTCTATCACTTTCAAGTGATTACTTCTTTTAAATCGAGGTGTTATGGCCCCGCCCGGAATTTCTTGAAAATTTGCCATTACAATATTAGCTAGATCGTTCTGAAGGGAGAGACTATCCCGCTCCCCCCAGTCTCTTTTTGCAATTCGTTGTCTAAGAAATTCTTCCGTTAGGTTGTTAAATAATGGAGGAGCCATATCCACAAGGGCTTTTTCCAAAGAATTACCTGGTGTAGAAGATATTTCGATTAAACCTCCATCGATAAGGCAGAGACCGCTTATCATTTCAGGGTGATGCGCTGCAAAGTTCAATGCAACACTACCTCCCCATGAATGACCAACCAACAATGGATTATCGATTTGGGTGGTTTCTAGGAATAAATGTAGATCATTTGTGACCGTCTGGAAATCGTATCCCTGATTTGGTTTAGAGGACAATCCATGGCCTCTTTGGTCTATTGCTTTCACTGAACTGGTTTCTGCTAAAAGTGGGCCAACTAGATCCCAGATTCTACAATTTGATGCTAGCCCATGAATTAATACGATATTCCTGCCTTGACCACCCCAGTCACGGCAATTAATCGATATTGGTCCGATATTTATTAAATCGTAGTTTGGGCTTTTTTGATTATTTATTACATAGCTCCCGGAATTGAACTATCCCATTGAGCATGTTTCAAAAACTCTTTGGATGTTTTGTAGATGAATTCAGATTCTTTTTCAATTCTAACAATGAAACCTTGTTGAAGAAGGTTAATTCTTATTTGAACATGGTCGACAGAAAACAGGTTTCTGTCTTTTATTCCTTCGTGAATCTCATCTTCCGAATATTCCTCACCTTCAGTAAAAGCCAGCATTATGAAATGAAGTGCAACCAATTTCTCTTTGAGCTGGGTTGGAAAATCAGGGAGCATTGCAATGTCATTTGTCCAACGATCGAAAATGGTTCGGTAGTAGCCTGGGTCTATTGATAAACGCGGCACTTATTGGATATCCGCCATTATGAATCTTCTTATTCTTGTTCCTGTCCACTGGACTGACTTTTTAGGAAATTTTTTCACCACAACAAGTACTTAAATTTTAAAAATGTGTGTTTTTTTCGTGTTTTACAGCGAAAATCTGTGTGTGAACGAAGC
>DTSF01000313.1:887-1883 GCA_012965485.1 Dehalococcoidia bacterium | reverse complement strand
AAATTAACAACCTAAGGCCTCATTCATTTGTTTTGAAGCTTTCTTATGCATGTCAGGGTCCACGTGGCTATAAATGTCCAAGGCAGGGTTTCAGAAGATGTCCATCGAAGACCTGAATGGCCGAAGGACGCTGCCAGACTTTCCTTTACACTCAGGCGGCTGGCACCTAGCCTTCGATCCGAGGGGATAAACGTTGGTTTCGACATTCCGAAAAGAAGACAAATTACTTTAAGCAAAATTACCGACATCAGCGACACAGTATAGCTACGGCGTGACGGTAATGTCGGTGAAATTAATAAAACTTTAATCTACGTTGTATTATTCCCAAAAGTGAATTCACCCAAAATAATTACAAACGTTCAATATACTCAAGTTCTTCATGTAACTCTTCTTTGGTGTAAAAATGCTCTAAGAGAATGGTCGCTTGTAAAACTTTGCCCCGCCGATGAAAGTCTGTAGGTATTGAACCCTTGCCCACAGACAGATGGGAATCATTTCTCCCTCTAACGTCATAGAGATAATTGTCACTCCAATGTACATGGGTAATGAGGTCCGGACGATTGAGAAAAGCCTCAATCTTTCCCGCACGCTCCTCTTCTGGAAATCTGTGTCCAAAGGTCGACACATGGCTGGTATCGAGACAAAGTTGGACATTGTCTCTATCAACATCCAGGCACATCTCAATCCATTCCTCCGGATTCATTCCAAAGGCCTCATTGGAATTATCCCAGTTAACCTGAGCGAAATCAGTATCATCCGAAATATTGTTGAGCGCCCAATAGCAATTCAAATTCTCCAAAACAATTTCAATTCCTGAGGTTCGCGCGTAGTCTGAAAGAGTCCTTATCGATTCAATGTGTGTCTCATAATCCCCTTTTTGGCCACGTGGCTGCGTCTCAGAAACCCAGTTCTTAAGACCAAAATGCATGTTAATTTGTCCAGTTACATTTTTCCACTTGGTCATCTTCGTGTTGTGGTGTCCACTACAATTTGCAC
>DTSF01000313.1:0-877 GCA_012965485.1 Dehalococcoidia bacterium | reverse complement strand
TTGTCCAATATTTGGAAACATTGCACAGCGATCAATATAATCTTTAAAAACCAAAATACACTCGTTTCTAAAGTCACTATCCGTTGCTGCAATATTCAATCGTTCTTCACCTATGGTAGTTGGAGCGTGAGCACTATAAAGAACATCGGCATATTCTCGAAAATCATTGACATTGTCTCGAAGTGAAGTCTCAGCCCTAAGTTCAAATAGATTTATAGTCTTTAAGCCTGCCTTAACTGGAACAGCAAGCGGATATTTCAATCGGGGCATAATTTTCTCCATTCGTTTAACTTTGACTTGGGACCATTACTGGTCCGGATATTACTTGGGCCTTACCGGGAACCAAATCCCCTAAATGTTTAGATATCCACTCCTGGGCCAAATTATTCGATTTAACACTCGTTTCTTCGTCCTCAAATATACTTACAGCGGTGACCAGTCCATCACCGGAGTCGACAACATAATAGGCTATGTATCCCGGCTCCTCACTAATGATGGGCATGAACCCGTCATCAATTGTTTTCATAAGGCTATTAACAGAACCAGAAACCATTTTTCTGCTTCGAATCGTTATCACCATGTAAACTCCTTCCATTTGAATTATCCAATTTTCAAAATGTCACTAACCTGAACTAGATCATTCAAAAACCACAACGGATCTTAAGACTTCCCCAGCCTCCATTTTTTCAAAAGCAGTCTCCACTTCCGATATAGATATTGTCTCCGTTACGAATTTGTCCAAATTTATCCTTCCATCCAAGTGAAGATCAATGAATTTGGGGAAATCCCTGGAAGGAAGGCAGTCACCATACCAAGAAGATTTTAGGGAACCTCCCCGTCCAAATACTTCTATCAAGGGAAGTTCAATTCTCAGAGT
>DTSF01000312.1 GCA_012965485.1 Dehalococcoidia bacterium | reverse complement strand
AAATGAATCATGGTCCATTACATATTCCAATATCTTATAGGGGTCGTATTTCCTTTTGCTTCTTCGAGGAATAATTGACAGAAGGCCATCTTCCTTCCTAATTGGATTATCGTGAGTGTCTACACGCCCTGGTTTTTTCCAAACACTAGATGGCATATAGCTGAGAAACTGACGGATCATTTTGAAGGCTTCTTCTTCTGATTCAGCCAGGTTGTCGATTACTCCGGTCTTGAAAACTTGGCTGTTGTGATCTCCTAGATCTTCTTTAGTGACGTCATAGCCCAAAGCTGCTTTAACCACAGGGGGTCCGCCTGCGAAAACTTGACTGGTATCCTTGACCATGACGCTGAAATGGCAAAGACATGCTTCAATTGCAGGTAATCCAGCCACCGATCCCAATACAGCAGAAACGACAGGGACTTCATTTAATAAATCAACGGCTTTAGAAGTCCCACCTCCGTCTGGTAAATATGTCCTTCCGATTTGCTCAAATGTTCTTACGCTGCCACCTACTGCATCAAGTAAACGAACTAACGGGATACGCCATTGCAAAGCGTATTTCAATGAACTTGGTTGACTGCCAGTGCCTCTCTCCCCCGCCCCGCCACGTACAGTGAAGTCCCCACCATCCAGCATCACTCGCATGCCACCGAGATGTGCTGTACCTATCACTCTAGGGTAAGGAGTGAAAGCTACTAATTCGTTGTCTTCGTATCGAGCACTGCCTGCTAGTGCCGACAATTCTTTAAACGTTCCGGGATCAGAAATGGCTTGTACGCGTTCTCGGACAGTTAGTTTCCCGTTAGAATGTTGCCGATCTATCCCTTCTTGACCACCCATTCCCTGGGCCATTTCCAGTCTTTTGTTGAGCTCATTTATCTCATTTTGCCAAACCATATTCGGATGATCCTCATGATGCTATAGATTCGCAAACTTTATAGTGGTTTTTAAAACCATACAACTTGTCACACTATCATTGTTAAAATAGAGAACCTATTATTCATTCGGTCGTATGGTTAGAATTGATTGTCGAGTTACTGCAAAAGCTCGCAGCCATATAATGGATTAACGGTGATAACTAATGAGAATAGAATCCGATTTAAAGCTTGATTACAAGGATGTTTTATTGAAACCGAAACGTTCCAAGCTAACATCCAGAAAAGATGTTGATATGGAACGAGAGTTTAAGTTTTTAAATTCGGGTAAAGAATTTACAGGTACTCCAATTATCGCTTCCAGTATGGACGGTGTTGGTACTTTTTCGATGGCCAAAATTCTCCAGAATTACAAAATGCTGACCGTCCTAAGAAAACATTATGAGCCAGAGGACTGGGATAAGGCTGTTGCCAGTGGGCTAGATCTAAATTACGTATCCATTTGTACTGGAACCAACAGAATTTGGGATGAGGATGCTCCCGAATTTTTAACTCTCAAGGTTGTCCTTGAAAAATACCCAGAAATCCCATTTATAACTATCGATGTAGCCAATGGGTATCACGAAAATTTTGTGGATTTTGTGGCCCAAATGAGGGAGGAATTTCCAGAACAGACCATAATAGCAGGAAACGTAATTACTGCGGAAATGACCGAAGAGCTTATCTTGCGCGGCGCTGATATAGTCAAATGTGGAATAGGGCCGGGTTCTGTATGTACTACACGATTGATGACCGGCGTGGGAATTCCTCAACTCTCCGGGATTATTGAATGTGCGGATGCCGCTCACGGTGTTGGCGGCCAGGTAATTGCAGATGGTGGTTGCGTCTACCCCGGAGATGTCGCTAAGGCTTTCGGGGCCGGGGCTGATTTTGTTATGTTGGGAGGTATGTTGGCAGGCCATGAAGAATCTGAGATTGCTATTTTAGACGGCAAGATGGAGTTTTACGGAATGGGTTCTGATAGGGCCATGGAGATTCATGGAGCACGAAAAGATGGATACCGTGGCGCAGAAGGAAAGGAAATTAAAATTCCTTATAAGGGGAAAGTTGAGGATACGATGACAGAAATTATTGGAGGAGTTCGATCAGCATGTACCTATATTGGGGCCACAAAAATTAAGGACATGCCGAAATGCGCCACCTTTGTACAGGTCCTTCAACAGGAAAACCAGGTGTTTAACCTTTTCGAGTAACTTCATGTCTGGTCTAGCACCGCTGGAATTCTCGGCTAGAAACTATCAACTGAAATATTTCTATAATCAGATCAGATGATACCCCTTGGGAGGCGTTTGATTCCCCCAAACCCGCAGAGGCTACTTCTTCAAGTTTTTGATATGTATCTGGCTCAATCTCCACACCTCCAAGTACTTCCAAACAGGCGTTTACAAAGTCGATAGGTTGTTTATATTCGCCATTCACCCTACTTATCAGGTTTTTGACACCAGGTTTGGAATCATCCCCTATATGGCTGGTAGCGAAATTGACTCTGTCTACCAATGATCCGCTTGTGATCCATTCTTCTCCAGTATGCCAACCTTCCACTGACGGTGGATCTAACAGTTTCTGACCCATGTAACCTGACTCTTCCATGACAGTATATATGCCAGTTTCACCACCTTCGGGTACTTGGTATTCTCCGGTGTTTCTCAGAGTTCCGATGATTAGTTCGGCGGGGCTTTTAACTCTTTTAAATCTAGAGTTTTTGAAGAAATCAGAATTAAACAGAACTCGCATGATTGACCTAATGTCGTGGTCATATTCCATGTATGCATTTGCAAGAACATCTACAGCCTCAGGATCCTTTGGAGGGGTACTAGACCATTGCGGAACCGGAACTTCGTCGGCAACAAAGAAATTATATAAATGCCTAGCTATGAAATTTGCTGTTGCCTGCTGCCTGCATATGACTCCTATTACCCCATCACCGTTGAAGTCTGAATTTTCCCCTAAGAATTTTTTCTTACCCGAATCGTGATCAGAATCCCTATATTCGTGGTGCCATAGGATGCGTCCATAGGGCCATATGGAGTCCTTAACCGCCATCATAGACAGATATTCCCCATTTTTTACTGTCCACCCGGTAAAAGCTCGAGCACATTCTTTAATGTCCTCCTCTGTGTAGTTTCCTACTCCCATAGAGAAAAGTTCTAAGATTTCCCTACCATAATTCTCATTAATGGAGTCTTTGTGATTGGTATGATTGTCAAGCCATATGAGCATTGCAGGATCTCTAGATAACTCTATGAGGAGATCGTCATATTTACCGAGTCCATGTCTCCTAAACATATCAACCTGATTAGTCAAAGACCCTATGTTGTTTAGTTTATTTTCTGCTGTCGCGAACACGCCGTGCCAAAACAGAGCAATTTTTTCAACAAACGGATTGTCGGTCGAAATCATTCGATATGCCCAATATGCGGCGTTGTGACCTTGCATCGTGTGTAAATCTACATGTCTTCTGAAAATGAGATGATCGGATATATGGGATGAATCAACCTTATTTATAAGTTCTTCAACCAGTTGTTCATACTCGATGTCACAGTAACTGTCTAGTTCTCCAGGAGTCGCTCCAAATCCGGCCCTTCTTGACAAATGTGCTGCTAACGCTCTGCTGGTTAATCCCATTATTCACCTCTAATGGTTTCTGTTTATGAACTTATTTGGTTTTAACTATTGCTGGTATATTTGTATCCTATGCCTGCTGTGTTCAGTCACATAAAGCCTGTCATCCGAATCTATTTTTACAGAAACAGGACCCCAAAAATTAGGTTCTGACTGAGAAGCCTTATGGTACGGGGATTGAAGATGGCTTGGGAGTTCCTTGACAAGCAAATCAGATTCTTTTCTTAGTTCATATTCGTCTAGATTAACTTCGAGCCATTCTTCGGCCCATTTGGAGAGGGTGGCCTCGCCTTCTAACATCTGATGGAATTCCCCATTAGAATTTAGAACCTGTACTCTTTCATTGCCCCAATCGGCCACGTGGATGAATCCTTTACTATCGACTGCAACAGAGCTCGGTTTGTTAAGCTGACCGTCGCCATATCCAGACTCTCCGTAGGAAGCTATAAATTCGCCATCTTCAGTAAATTTTTGAATTCGGTCGTTACCCCAATCTGCAACATATAAATTTTGAAAACGGTCTGTTGTAATTCCCCACGGTAAATTGAACTCTCCATTTCCATCTCCGGGCCCGCCCCATGATGAAATAAACTGACCATTTTCCGTGAATTTACTGATTTTACCTGCATACTGCTCCACTATGTACACAGAATCGTCAGATCCGTGAGTAATGCCGCTAGGGCCTTCAAATTTTCGCGGCCCTTTGGAATTGTCAGTCCATTTGGTTATGTATTGGCCTTGGCTATCAAATATCTTTATATCATTGAGGGATTCGTCGGTGACATATAGCATGTCTTTGCTGTTGAAAGACATACATACAGGGATGACAAATTGACTGTCCCCTTTGCCAGGTCCGGTTGCAAATTCCCCTAGCCAATCTTCGCCATAGGTGCAAATTTGGATTCTGATGCCGGCTGAATTATGACCTCCCATACGGTTGAGGACAAAGATTCGATTATCTTGGCTAAATGCAATGTCGTAGGGGTAGTTGAATCCGCGACCGATGGGTTGGTTTGAATTAAATCCTATGGTTCTCAAATACTTCATTATGTTGCCGTCAACTGATCACAATTTGGGTATCGTCCCGAATAATAACATTCCGCAACCGTAATTGAAGATATTAAGGCATAGGTCCTCATGTTTTATTACATATTGCGATTTGTCAGAGCCCTATATTAATAATAGTATGTGCGCTGTTCTAAGTAGATTAGTCGTATAAAACAAGGAGGCGAAAGATAGTGAAAGCCGTTGTTTATAAAAAACCGTTTGAGGTAGCTGTAGAGACTGTGGATGATCCCAAGATTAAGCACCCGAATGATGTGATTGTCAAAATTACATCAAGTTGCATTTGTGGCTCGGACCTGCATATGTATGAGGGTCGTACAGCCGCGGAACCCGGAATCGTTTTCGGCCACGAAAACATGGGAGTTATTCAGGAAATAGGTAACGCAGTCAAAAATTTATCTGTCGGTGATAGGGTTGTAATGCCGTTCAACGTTGCTTGTGGATTTTGTAAAAACTGCCAACGAGGATTCACAGGGTTTTGCACAACAGTAAACCCTGGATTTGCCGGCGGTGCATATGGGTATGTTGCGATGGGCCCCTGGGTGGGAGGACAGGCCGAATATATGCAAGTACCTTTTGCTGATTTCAATTGCTTGCCACTTCCCAAAGGAGAGGAATTCGAGGCGGACTTCTCATTACTTGCTGACATATTCCCTACTGGGTACCACGGGGCAGAACTTGCAGATGTCAGCCCGGGGGAAAGTGTAGCCGTCTTTGGTGCCGGGCCAGTAGGGCTAATGGCTGCTTATAGTTCTGTAATAAGAGGTGCCGCCGAAGTTTATTGTATAGACCATGTTCAGGAGAGATTAGACAAAGCTGCCAGCGTGGGGGCTATTCCCATTAACTTTGATGAAGGAAATCCTGTCGAACAGATAAGAGATATAAGGAACGACACAGGAGTGGATAAAGGCATTGACGCTGTTGGCTACCAAGCTGCTGCCCAAGGCTCATCAGCTGCCGGCGGAGAGCAGGAGGAGATTCCGAATGTAGTGCTGAATCAAATGATAGATGTGGTTAAACCTACGGGGATGATGGGTATACCAGGATTATATGTGCCGTCAGATCCGGGGGGAGTAGACGAATCCGCCAAATCAGGAGCATTGTTGCTGAATTTTGGAAAATTGTTCGAAAAGGGTTTGCGCCTAGGTACGGGCCAATGTAACGTTAAGAAATATAATGCCTACCTAAGGGATTTAATCATCGCCGGGAAAGCAAATCCCGGTTTTGTCGTTTCGCATGAAGTTTCCATTGACGAGGCTCCCGACGCTTACCAAAAATTCGATCAAAGAGTGGATGGATATACCAAAGTAATACTTCATCCCTAACCCAGGATAAAGGCCGAGGATAAAGTCTTAGCCCTTATTAAAAGACGGAGGGGTGTTCGTGAATATTCCACATTATGATTGGATTGATAATTGGGGTGCCCGGGATCAAACGGTCAAATCATTATCTGGATGGGCACATCCAGGAATGGCCACGCTATCTGATGGGCAGATAGTTTCATGTGATAGTGGTACTTCTGAAATACTTATTTACACCCAAGAAGGACGGGTTACTGAATCTTGGGTAGGAAGTTTCACGGATGCCCATGGAATAACGGCCGTAAACGACGACGGAAGGGACAATTTATGGATTGCAGATAATGGTTCCAAGAGATTACCAGAGTTTTCCTATGAATATCCTCCCGGTGCAGAAGCTCAATCTGGAATGGTTTTTAAATGTGATCTGAAAGGTGATCGAATAATGGTCCTGGCTGCGCCGGATCATAATGACTATAAACGAAGTAGGTATGCTCCAACTTCCATTGCAGTGGACGAGATGCGCTTCGGAGGCTTAGGAGAAATATGGGTGGCTGATGGTTATGGGGCTAGCCTTGTGCACAAATATACTTCAGGCGGGGAATATATTCTTTCCATTGACGGGTCCAGTGGTGCGGGACATTTCAGTTGCCCGCACGGCATAGTGATAGACCGCCGGAAGGAGGTCCCAGAACTTTATGTCGCCGACAGGGCAAATGGGCGGATTCAGGTATTTGATTTAAATGGCGGGTATTTGAGAACTTTTGGGGAAGATTTTTTTACCACACCAAGTGAATTTGCGATTACTGGGGATTTAATGATAGTGGCTGAACTTGAAGCTAGACTCACTATGGTAGATATGAATGACCAATTGGTTTGTTACCTGTTTCCAGACGACGAGGCCGCCGAATGTGAAGGATGGCCTAACGAACTTGCTGAATCAGGCTCCCCACAAAGACCTTCTAGGTTGGATATCGGCAAATTTAATAGCCCCCACGGGATTACTGTAGATGAGAAGGGAAATATATATGTCGCAGAATGGTTGATTGGCGGCAGGTTCACTAAATTAGTTTTGAAATAAATAGACGTTCAGTTGAGATGCAGGATCTTTAATTTAACTCAGATAGGACGGTGGAGGTAGCCAAAGTGCAGATAGGAAACTCAAATCACAATTATTTCTGGCATGAAAAATGGGTCGAGGCTCCGGGGTCCGATAGCGTGAAGGATGGCTGGGCCCATCATGGCATAGTGGTAAGCCCTAAAACTGGAAATGTTATAACTTTCCACCAGGCAGAACCCAAAGTTTTAACCTTTAACGAAGATGGAGAGCTAGTTAATTCGTGGGAAGTGAATGTTGAGAACGCCCATGGCATGACCCTCGTTCAGGAGGGCAATGATGAGTTCTTATGGCTCGCCGATAATTTATCTGCCCAGGTGGTGAAGGTATCTGTTGACGGTGAGGCGGTGATGTCAATCGCAAGACCCGATATCGAAAGGTATAACGCGGGTGGAAAATATTCACCCACAGATGTTGCAATAAATGAAGAAAGAAATGGCGGTGACGGAACTATCATAGTGGCGGATGGTTATGGTTCAAGCCTTGTGCATTTTTATAGTAAATCGGGTGAATATGTTATGACCATAGATGGAAGCTATGGTGAAGGAGGAAGGTTTGCGACTCCTCACGGCATATGGGTAGATACAAGAAAATCGGAGCCCGAACTCTATATAGCCGATAGAAGTAATGGACAGATACAGGTGTATTCTATTCGAGGTCAATTCCTACGAGCATTTGGAGCGGGGGCTGGGGCTGATTGGCTTCACAGCCCTAGCGGGTTTGCTGCTTGGGGCGATCTGCTTATAGTGGCAGAGTTACGGGGGTCACGGATAACACTATTAGATTTGGAAGATGAACCGGTAGCCTACCTTGGAGAAAATACAGGGGCATTCAAATTCAATGAGGGTTGGCCCAACGTGCCTCACAGTACATTGGTTCCGGGAAAATTCAATAGCCCTCACGGGATAGCTTCGGACGGTGAAGGCAATATATTTGTGGCTGAGTGGTTGATTGGTGGAAGAATAAACAAGTTGACGAGATCATAAATGTCTACGCTGAATGGATCAGGAGATGCCGTTTGTAGATGGCATAACCAGGTTCAAAGCCATCACACACAATCTATAGCTGCTCAACAGCATTTTGATCCAAGCCAGGATTTTTGGGAGGGTGTGGCAGAGCAATTTAGAGATGATCCGTTTCGCAGGGGTGATCCTTTACTAGATAAACTGGAGCAGGAATTCCTGGATTGTAGGACTCTGGTTGATATCGGAGGGGGGGCTGGTAGATTAGCGTTGCCGCTGGCGTTATCTAGGAAAAAAGTGACAGTTGCTGATTCATCAAAAAGTATGCTGGAAGAGCTGAGAAAAAGTTGTGATGAGGCAAATATTCAGAACGTTGAACCTGTCTTTACTCTCTGGGAAGAAGCGGTTGTACAAGTTCACGAAGGTGCTCTGTGCTCCCATGTCACATATGGAATAGAGGACATAGAAATTTTTTTGATAAATGCTAACCGGTATGCCAGTAAACATGTCGTTATTGTCGCTTTTATGAAGTCTCCGCAAGCGCATCTTGGAATCCTGTGGGAAGCTGTCCATGGAGAGAAAAGAGTTCATTTACCAGGAGTTCCTGAACTAATGGATGTTTTATGGCAGATGGGTCTCACCCCTGAACTGAGTGTCCTGGATCATTTGGGTCCCCATGTATATAAATCTGATGAAGCTGCCTTGCATGATCTTCGAAAGCGACTTTATGTAAACCAAGGAACAGAAAAAGATGAAAAGCTAATCACGGCTCTTCAGACGAATCTAAAATCCACTAAAGAAGGGTTGGAATTGGCTAATTCCGACGGCAGGATTTCCTGCATTATGAGCTGGGATAACTAAATTAAGCCTTCGGCTCTGACGTCAGTTAGAGCGTTTCCGAAGGCCTCTGCAGTTTTGGCTATGTCTTTTTCGGTATGAAATGCACTCATGATGAATCTGGTACCCGAATGGACCCCATTATTTAAAAGTGCAAGATTTAATTGCGCATTCCTGACAGAGTTTGTCGTTTTCCCCATATCTTCTTTAGATAATATGCATATCTCATGATCACAGTCATGGTCGGTCCCCAATCTAATGTGGATCAATGAGTTCACACCACTAACACATCCGGGAATTTCTTGTTTAGACAAGACTTCGTTAAGACTTCTTTTGAGGAGATTTCCCATGCTGATTGCTTTTTCGTTTATTGGGTCTCTTTTTAGTATTTCTAAAGCTTTAATACCTGAAGATGCAGAGAGTGGATTGGCGTTAAAGGTCCCGTTATGGGCGATTCTTCTGTTTTTGTTAAAATCGGCGTCATCTCTTGGTTCGATCATATTTATTATTTCTGCTTTTCCACACACAGCGCCACCCGGAAGTCCGCCACCTAGTATTTTTGCCAATGTGGTCAAATCAGGAGTTACACCATAATAGCCTTGAGCACCACCGTCAGATATTCTGAAACCTGTCACCACTTCATCAAAAATTAGCACTACATCAAATTTAGTGGTGACCTCCCGTAGCTCCTCTAGAAATGCCGGCACTATGGGTTTCAGCCCCATATGAGCTCCGGTTGGCTCTAAAATAATGGCAGCGACATCATCATTATTCTGCAGGGTTTGTTCTATAAGTGAAATGTCATTTGGAGGCAGTATTATCACTGTATTAAGAGCTTCTTTCGGTATACCTCCGATACCATCAGCGTCGGCAGATAAATAATCACTCCAGCCATGAAAATGATCCTCAAATTTTATTATTTTGGATTTGTTGGTGTAGGCTCTCGCCATCCTAATTGCCATCATGTCCGCTTCGGTCCCAGAGCTGTGAAATCGGACCTTTTCGGCGCTTGGGATCATCTCTTGAACAAGTTCCCCCCAACGGATTTCAAGATCGGTGGAACCACTCAAATGAGTCCCTTTTGCCATTTGCTCCTGGACCGCTTTCACAATTTCGGGGTGCGAATGTCCCAGTATAAGAGAGCCGTGGCCGCTCCAAAAATCTATCACCTCATTTCCATCAACGTCATATTTGTGAGGGCCCATAGCATGAGTGTAATAAAGCTGAAATGGATTCTGTCTGCGGGCATCGTGTGTGACACCATTAGGAAACACATGTTTTGCTTTTTCATGCCTTTGGGCAGACCCGGGATGGGCTGTTATATATTTTTGTTCAATAAGTGTTGCCATTCTGGTTAGCTCCCTTATAGTTTTTGAGTTATTCCGGTGTCGGAGGACTTCTGGATCGCATCTAAAAGTTTGTGTCTGGTTAGTGCTGTAGAAAAGTTCGGTTCAACTTCTGTATTAGTTTTAATGCCCTCGGCGAAACGGTCCCATAGTTGGGCAATATTGAAAGGGGCTCCACTAGGTACAGAACTGGGAACTTTAGTGTAGGTTTCAGGTACTTCAAGTTCGACTAAATCAGTTCCATTTGGTTGCCCACCCCAAAGTTTAGATGAACCTGTAGAGGGTGCATCATTGCTTGTTACGACAAGTGTTCCTTCCCTGCCATAAATTTCAAATCGGTAACCGGAACCATGATATGGGATGGCACTTACATGAGCCGAGACAGCAGTACCACTTTCCAAAATTCCAGTGATCATTACCGTGTCCGGAGAGCTCACCTGAACCATGCGGTTAGTTTCTTGTTCATGCCATTGCGGAACCTTCGTTGAAACATTTCCCGACACGCTGGCGAATTCGCCAAGGCACATGCAAAGAGCATCGATCGAGTGGCCAAACGGTATTGTTAGAGTAGTTGCTCCTAATTCCACATCTTTTTGCCACGTGCGACCTGGGGGCCTGGATAATACCCCAGAACTGAATTGGCGCATATTAGCCGATAGAACCTCCCCGATATGTCCCTCATGTATTAAGTCTCTGAGGTACAGAAAAATTGGTGCTGCACGGGATTGCAGCCCGACCATAGTTAAAAGACTTTTTTCCTTGGCTAGATGGGTCATTTTTTCTGCCTCTTTCAAATTTGCTCCTAGAGGCCATTCGGTATAAATATTCTTGCCTGCTTTCAAAACGTCCATTGCAAGGTCGTAATGTTTCGGAACTCTAACTACTACAGCCACAACGTCCAAATCAGTTTTATCTAACATCTCCTTGTGGTTGCTAAATGCCAGCGGCACCCCGTAGGCATCCGCTGATTCTTTGGCCGTTTCTTCCCGAGATGTGCATACGGCAGAAAATTCTATCTCTGGCATTTCAGCTATTGCCGGAGCATGGGATCTGGGCGTCCAACCGTATCCAACATTAGCTCCGATGATCCCTACTCGAATTTTTCTTCCGCCCATAACTGGTTATCCTTTCTCAGATTTTGTTTGGGTGGCGATTATATCGGTAGTATCCATAAGTAACCAGCCTTTGTTGAGTTTATAGGAGTTGGTACCAACAGGCATGAATGTATTCTATAATCATGAAATTCTGTGGCTGTTTTGTATTATCGGAGATTTGATTTATATGACATCTAAAACCCGTATGAAAATTACTGATGTTAAGTTGATTCAGCTTAAAGAGCTTGAAGCTGTAGGAAGTATCGAACCTGCCTGGAACAAAGGTGGGCTGATGCGTTTTAGTAGGGGTGGTGGATCTTTTACGGAAGTACACACGGACGAGGGAATTGTGGGTATTGGACCCGGAATGGATCCCTCGATAATTGAGTCTGTGAAGAATGTAGTTGTGGGTGAAGATCCGTTTGAAATCGAGCAAATTGCTCAAAGACTCAAATATTATGTCCATACACTTCCCTACCGAGGGACTGCCGGAGTTGATGTGGCAATTTGGGACGTTATTGGCAAGGCAACTGGTCAACCCTTGTACAAGCTTTGGGGAGGATCAAAGGATCGTATGATGCCCTATGCCAGTATGATTTTGCTATCAACCCCGGAGGAACGAGCGGAGCTGGCTGGCTCATTGAGCGAAGAAGGCTGGAAGGCAATAAAACTTAGATTGCATCACGAGACTATCGAGGAGGATATTCGCACTGTCGAGCTTGTCCGCGATGCAGTCAAAGATTCCATGCAGATCATGGTAGACGCTAACCAGGCGCAGTCGGTTGGTAAATGGCAACCTGGTGTAATTTGGGATTTCCGCCGAGCTTTTGAAACTGCCACCCTGCTGGGAGAATTGGGTGTTTATTGGCTAGAAGAACCATTGCAAAGACATTCTTTTGATGACCTCGCAAGACTAAATGATTCAGTTGCGATACCTATAGCTGGGGGTGAGAACAATAGAGGCATACATGAATTTAAAGCAATGCTAGAAAACAATGTTTACGATGTATTACAGCCAGAAAGTATGGTTTTAGACGGGATTACAGAGGTACGAAAAATAGGGGTTCTATCAGAACTCTACGGAAAAGAAATCGTCCCACATCACGGTGGAGGAGATATTGGGGTTATAGCCCATCTTCATCTGGTGGCCTCGTGGCCTAACGCCCCGTATCTCGAATTATTAAATGATCCGCCCATAGGCAGTTACGCACATAAATTCTCAATATTCAAAAACCCGCCACTTGTCGAGGAAGGGTGGATTTCCTTGCCGGATTCCCCAGGTCTGGGTATCGAAATAGACCCTGCATACATAAAATAGTGTCGGTGAATGAAAAACATGTGGACTCAATCTCTGATGGCTCTTTGACTTGGGTTCAGTGGGTACAACTGCTGGTGGTAGCATCTGGGGTGTTTTTGAGCTCCCTCGACGTTAGCGTAAATGTTGCTTTACCCAGAATATCTGATTACTTTTATTCCTCCCCTACCACCACATATTTGATGATAATTTTTTATTTGGGTACTACAGTGGGTTTGCAACTTACTATGGGGAGAGCAGGAGACGTTTTTGGACTTCGAAAGATCTTTATTCTGGGATTGGTAACTTATTCCTTGGCAATGCTTGCAATAGGATTTTCTCCAAGCATTCAATCGGTTGTGGGATTTAGAGTGCTTCAGGCAGTCGGTAATTCGGCCCTTTTGGCGATAGCCCCTGCACTTGCTACATCCCTGTTCCCTTCGCGCATACGTGGCCGAGCATTGGGTGTAATGACCGGTGTCGGGAGTGTGGGAATGATAGTAGGAACTTTATATGCGGGCGTTGCCTTGGAATATATGTCCTGGCGCTGGATATTTTTCGGCAGGATACCTATTTGCCTTCTAGCTATTTTGGGTTCCGTCACCGTCATTCGAGGAGTCGGCAATCAGAACAAAAGTAGCAGTGAGGTGACTAGCTTTGATTGGATCGGCGGAGTACTTGCTTTCATGTGTTTGATCGGGTTTATTGCAGCTATGAACATTGCTACGGCAGTAGGCTGGCTCCGTGCAGAAACATTTGTGAGTTTAGGAATATCTATTTTTGCAGGAACTTTTTTCATCAGGCGCCAGTCGATCATTCCTGACCCATTGGTCAAGTTGGGAATAATGAAAGATTTGGTTGTTGCCGGTGCGTTTGGCTCTAATTTATTTCTTTATATGGGTTCCTTCGTCAACTTATTCATACTCCCTTATTTTGTTGGAGAAATAATCGGGGCTTCATCTTTCGTTTTAGGAATCCTTCTCTTATTGAATGCTGTTTCAGTATCATTATTTTCTCCTGTTGGAGGTTATTTATCTGATAGGTTTGGGCCTGGATTTATCACAGTGCTGGGTTTGCTGATCGTGTTGTTGGCGCTTATTTCATATACTCTTTTAACTGCCGATTCTAGCCTTCGACAGATAGCCGTCAGAATGGTATTTGTAGGGATGGGTATGGGCCTTTTCCAGAGCTCTAATTTGAGCTTGATGATGGGGAAAATGAAATTGTCCGATTTGGGTTCAGGCGGTGCTGTTTCATCGATGTCCAGGGGCCTTGGTAGCGTAACTGCCGTCACACTTTTGGGTTGGACCTTTACATCTATTTATGAATGGAAATCCCCGGCAGTGGATATTCTACAAGCAGGCTCATCTCCTGACTCGGTAGCCTCTTTTATGTATGCGTTCCAAGTTTCATACATAGCAGGATCTGCAATTGTGTTGATCGGACTCGTTTCATCTGCAGCTGCCTGGATTGGTTTAAAAAGATCAGAGAACTCCTTCGTGGTTTAGTCTATAATCGTCGAAAATTCAAAGGTCTGGGCGATTATGAAAATTGCGAGGTTCATGTTTGGATCGGAGGAAATTTGGGGGGTTATTTTGGGAGATAACATACACGCCATCTCAGGAACCCCCTACGATATTAAAAACGTCGGCGGCAGGATTTGTTCTCTCTCAGAGACAACACCGCTTGCTCCTCTTACTTTAACCAACAAAGTTCCTGCCATAGCTGCTAATTATGGTGAAAAGGATGATCGCGATGGTCCAGGTATTTTCATGAAACAGCCCGGAACGTATGTCCATCACCAAGGAAACATAGTATACCCACGAAGCTGCAAAAGTGTCATACATGAGGCTGAGCTAGGGGTAGTAATATCTAAAACCGCTCGTCATATCAGTGAATCAGAAGCGATGGATTACGTGTTGGGATACACATGTGTGAACGATGTCAGTGCAAAGGAAACCATGGAAAGTGATCTAGGTAAAGGTCTTTCGATGAGGTGGAAACATTTTGATACTTTCTGTCCTATTGGGCCACATATTGAGACTGAAATTGATGATCCAGGGAATCTAAGGATTGAATGTTTTGTAAATGGAGAGTTGTCGACCGGCGGGAATACATCTGAAATGATATTTGAAATCCCCAAGTTGATCAGCTGGGTTTCAGAGGTGATGACTTTACAACCAGGGGACATTATTCCGACAGGTTGCCCTGAGACTTCGGAAATAAATATTGGTGACGTGGTAGAGATTCGGATTGAGGGGATTGGTTCTCTTGTTAATAGGGTAATTCCGGATTATTAAACCAGTCATCTGATGGTAAATTTACTACAACTAGCGTTTAGAAAGGAGGGTTATTGATGGACACTTTCCAGGAACCCTCTGCGCTTGCTCATATTTCTGTACTCGATCTCACAGGTCCAGAAGGAAATTTGTGTGGGAAGATTCTTGCAGATCTTGGAGCTGATGTCACAAAAATTGAGCCACCTGGTGGAGATAAAAGCAGAAAAATGGGGCCATTCGCATCGGGAGTTAACCGGCCTGATTTCAGTTTATATTTTGCCAATTACAACGCGAACAAATATAGCATTATGTTGGATCTTGAGTCGGTGGAGGGAGCCAACAGATTTATTGAACTATCAGAGAGTGTAGACGTAATCATTGAAAATTTTAGACCTGGCTTTATGAATCAAATGGAGATTGGGTTTGAGAAATTGTCTTTGAACAATCCTGAAATTGTGATGGCATCGATCAGCCCCTATGGCCAAACTGGTCCCTATAGTGGCTTTATCGGGGATGAGTTGATTGTTCAGGCAATGGGAGGTGTTATGTATTGCCAGGGAGATGAATTGAAGCCTCCTTGCGCAGCGCCTTGTGAACAAATATCACAACTGACATCGTTTCACACCGCAACAGGGGTATTGGCTGCAATAAACCATCGAAACCTCACCGGGAAAGGGCAATGTATTGACGTTTCGATGTATGAAATCGCGGCCCAACTTTTATTCAATATAACCAGGTACACATATGACGGTGATATCGCCCGAAGGATGGGGTCCACTTCAATCATTGCGCCGAACGGACACTATGCATGCTCAGACGGATATATATCGTTGGCTGTTCTTGAAAACACACATTGGGAAGAGTTGGTGCGATGGATGGATAATGAGACCCTAGCTGACCCGATTTGGAATGACATGAATTTCCGGCGATCTCAACCCGAAGTTATTGATATTTTTGTTCGAGATTTCATATCTGGATTTTCAGTAGAAGATTTTTTGGAGCAAGCATATTCCCGCCATTTGGCCGTAAGCCGGGTAAACGAAATTTCGGACCTAGCTCAGAGTTCACAACTGAAGGAAAGGAATTATTTCCGTGAAATTATCGATCCGGAAATCGGAACCCATTTAGTCCCTGGCCCTCCATATCGATTTGGCTTAACACCGAGTGCTTCGGAGAGACCAACACCTCGCTTAGGGGAGCATCAAGAACGTGTGATTGGGAAAACGAGAACCGACAGCCTGAATTTGAAGGAAGCAAATGATGGTCGAACCGGTAATCTTGCTCTCCCCTTGCAAGGGATCAGGGTATTGGATTTGAGCCGGGTTTGGTCGGGACCTTTTGCGACTCGCTATTTGGGTGATCTTGGAGCGGAAATTATCAAGGTTGAAACCAATAAACATTTGGAAACTGGACGAATAGTCACCAACTCCTCACCGCAATTTCTAGAAATTAACAGGAGCAAAAAAAGCATAACTTTGGACTTCGCTGGGCCTGAAGGTGTGGAACTTATAAAAGAGTTGGTTCAGATTTCTGACGTGGTGGTCGAAAATTTTGCCTCTGGCGTACTGGATCGCAGAGGGCTCGGTTATGAAACTCTAGAAAAGGTAAAACCGGATCTTGTGATGATTAGCATGCCTGGTTATGGTACCGAAGGACCCAAGGCTGACCATGTTGGTTACGGGCAAAGCTTAATGTCTTACGCAGGGTTATCAAACCTATGGGGCTTTCCTGACTCCCCTATTGAAAACCATTCAAATGTGCATTTTCCTGATTTTGTGTCAGCAGGCGCCACTACCACAGCTATTCTCGCTGCTTTGGAATACAGGAACCGATATCGGTTTGGCCAACATGTGGAAATCGCCCAGGTTGAGGCGATGGCAGGCTCGATGGGGGTGGCCCTTCTGGATTATTTTGTAAATGGAAAATCGTGGGAACCGATCGGGAATAGGAATCCTTGGAGCGCCCCCAACGGATGCTATCCCTGTGAAGGAGAGGATGAATGGTGCGCAATTTCTTGTCCTGATGAGGACGACTGGAAGAATCTGGTTAATTCAATGGGGAAACCGACCTGGGCTCAAGACCCAAAATTCCAGTCACGAGAAAATCGCCTTATAAATCATGACGATTTGGACAATTATCTAAGCCAATGGACAGTCAATTTTAAATCACATGATTTGATGAATCTGCTTCAACAACATCTAATTCCTGCTGGGGTAGTTCAGACCGGAGAGCAACTATATAACGACCCACATCTCAGGGAACGAGACTTTATTGTGAGCGTAGACCATTCAGAATGGGGGCCCGTGGAACACCCTGGAATAGCGATCAAATTCTCTGATACCCCTGGCCGTATCACGAGGGGTGTGCCATATTTAGGAGAGCATAACGAAGAAATTTTTTCCAATCTGCTAGGAATGTCTGAGACTGATATGGACCAGCTCCTTCAAAAAGAAGTGATATCGTGATTTTCAATGATTGCAAAACAAGTGTAGGAGGGGAAGTCGATGATGGAGGCTAATGTTAAAGTGCCATTTAAGACACCGGTTCGGATGCCCAATGGATTGCAATGGTTTGAAAATGAGTTGTTTGTTATGGATCAGCTGACCGATGATATCTACGTTCTAGGTGATAACGGAGAGGTAATTCGAATTATTAACACTGAAACAGAGAACGGATCCGGAATTGCTGTCGGTGGAGGATTCATCTGGACTGCCTGCAACGGTACAGCTAGTGCACGACCGCCAAGGCCGACCGATGACCACATATCAAAGGTAAGAAAAATAGACCTGGTAAGTGGTGAAACTGTGGACTTGTTTAACACGCCAGATGGTGGTGGAATCCATGGACTTGAATGGGAAGATGGCAATATTTGGATAACAGCCTTCAATCCAAAGTCTCTGATCCTGATTGACGGCACTTCATTTGAGATTATTCGGAAATTTTCCTGTGACCTCAATGTCCTGCATGGGTTAGCTTTGGATGGTGAAGGTATATGGTGCTCTGATAGGGCAGAGAAATTGGTAGTCAAATTTCATAAGAAGACAGGGGAAAAGATGGAAGAACTTAAGCTTCCCACTGATGGTCCAGACCCCCATGGACTGACTATTAGAGAAGGGCAGTTGTGGTATTCGGATGCAGATTTTCCTATGGCCCAGGGAATGCGGGGTTACCCAGAGATAGGGGTGATAAGCTACCAATAATTGCTGTGCTAACTTGATACCTCAGGTTTGGATATAATTCAGAGAGTTTGGGATTGATCAAAAAGGGTGAAAAGGATTTAGGAGTAATAGTGTTATGCGCCAAATGAAATTAGTAGCTTTCTTGCAAGCTCAAAATTGCACTACACTACCCTCTTCGTGGCGTCATCCGGACGCAAGAATCGATACCTATTCCCCTGAATACTACCAACACAT
Source organism: Dehalococcoidia bacterium (assembly GCA_012965485.1). The sequence goes on along the minus strand of DTSF01000312.1, from coordinate 3,437 downwards.
AGCTCGTGTTCTTGAACAAGGCAAATTTGACTTAGGTTTTTTTGATGATCGTTTGGCTATGCCCGACATGTATGCAGGAGACCATTCTGAAACTGTGAAAAATGGTATTCGATGTACTAAGCTTGACGCAGTCACCTGTCTGATGAGCATGGCTGCTGTTACTAAGCATTTAGGCCTGGGAGCAACTTACTCCACCACCTATTACGAACCTATTACGAACCTTTCCACGTAGCTCGGCTGTTTCAGACTCTTGATTTAATGACTAAAGGTCGTGCTGCATGGAATGTTGTAACTTCGGTCAACGATAATGAAGCGCGCAATATGGGTCGTGAATATCTTACTGAACACGATACTCGGTATGACAGGGCAGATGAATTTTTAGAGGCTGTTTTGGGACATTGGGACTCCTGGGATGATGATGCGATAGTTGTAGATAAAGAAAATAATTTTTACGCCCACCCGGATAAGGTTCGCAAGATAGACTTCAAGGGCAAATACCTGAGTTCACGTGGCCCTTTCACAGTTCCGAGAACCCCTCAAGGACGGCCTGTGGTCATACAGGCAGGCGGTAGTACTCGGGGCAAACGATTTGCGGCACGTTGGGGGGAATTGATATTTGCGGGGTATCGGAATATTGAGGTTGGTAAGCTTGAATATCCAGCAGCAAAAAAAGCGGCTGAAGCGGCTGGACGTAACCCAGATCATATGAAAATCGCATCTCTGATGTATCCCATAGCAGCTGCAACAAAATCGGAGGCCGAGGACAAAAAAGCCGCCTATGAGTTGCTTTCCAACGATATGGATCAACTGTTATTGCTGTCTGAGGCTCTCAATTTCGATTTTTCTACCAAAGGTATGGATGAAGGCTTTACTGAAGAGGAACTGGATGGCCTCCAAGGGATGCAGGCCATGAGGGACCGGGTCGTATCATCGGGAGTTAAAAACCCGACGCCCAAGGATTTTATGAGGATAACTAGGAGAGGTTTGCTTAGCGATGGCCATACCATGGTTGGTGGCCCGAAAGATATTGCCGATGAAATGGAAGAATGGTTCCATTCTCCAGCCTGTGACGGGTTTGTTGTGGGACCTACACACCAACCGGGAGCATTCGAAGACTTTGTCAAATTTGTAGTTCCAGAACTGCAGAAAAGAGGGGTTTTCAGGAAAGATTATAGTGGCAGCACATTGAGGGATCATCTTGGCCTGGATAGAGCGGCTATCGGCTCGTGGAAGACAAATTATGACACGGTATCCACATAAGTAGACGTTATAAAATTCGGTTAGTTATTTCGCCCAGTTTTCGTAAGACTCGTTGCCTCGACAATCTCAGATACTGATGATTCCCAGTCGTAGGCCATTATGTGGATCCCGGCTACACCGGTGAGATTTTTAACACCTTCCGCTATTTTCACGCATGCCTTGATGCCAGCCTTTGGTTGCTCTTTTTTCTACTAAAACAGGTACTAGTCTAGATAGTACTTTTAAGCAAAATAGGTATGTAGATTCAAGTACCCGCACCTTATTCATAAGTCGATTTTACAACCTATTTAAATATGCATCTGCATCAATTAAGGGCAATTAACTGGATAGCGTAGGAATTTGGGTCGGTTAGGAGCGGGAATTAGGGATCAAGCATAAGTTTATGGTTCTAAACCCTTACAAATTTTTGAACGCAGCGATCACCCCTGTCTATTCCTAGAAAGGTTTCACTGACCTCCGATACGTAGAAACTGCCTTCCGAGTCGACTGCGATGCCATGAGGTGCACCAAATAAACCGGCACCGGGTTCGTGTTTTACTTTACCCACAATCATGGGGTTTCTACTTGGAGAATTGGACAAGCCAGACCCTGTCTCAGAGTCATCTACATTTGCATCCACGTCTCCCCATCTGGCGAGTAGGTTGCCGGAACTGTCCAATATGCTTACGCGGTGATCGAGTTCTGCCACATAGAAATTACCGTCCGGGCCTTTTCTAATATCATTTGGCAAATTAACGTTGGTCCATTCCCCTAGAAACTCACCCTTTTTAGAGAAATATTGTATTCGGTTGTTGTACCTATCAGTAGCATAAATTTTGTCATTATCTTCGATGTCTACGTAAACACTGTGGATGGTGTCGAATTCGCCGGGGCCACTCCCGTGTCCTCCCCATGAGAATTTCAGGTTTCCGTCCGAGTCGAAACAGTGAATATGAGAATTTCCATAGCCATCTGACGCGTAAAGGTCACCGCTTGATGAGACTGTGAAATGAGTTGGCCTATTAAATGGTATACCACTTTGTTCAGGGGCATTGATCAAAGGCCTTCCGAGGGTCATCAGTAGCTGGCCGTCTTTCGTCCATTTTCTCACGGTATGGTCACCAGTATCACTTGTGTAAACAGAGCCATCAGGTCCGATACTTACTCCATGTGGGACTATGAAATCGAAACCTATTTTGCCCCAACCGCCTGTGTAGTTTCCTGATTTATCAAAGATCATTATTGCAGCGTAAGGACCCCTATTGAAGACGTATACGTTGTCATCTTTATCAACGGCTACGTCAGCAACTTCCACGAACGGCCATCCCTTGGGTCTTTTGAAGAAATTTTCAACAACTTCGTACTTGTAATCACCACTGCCGAACGTGACCATAAAGAGCTCCTTTAGCTGGTACGCCTGGAGGGATTCGAACCCCCGACACCTGGTTCCGAAGACCAGTGCTCTATCCGCTGAGCTACAGGCGCACGGTATGATTTGTAGGTACAGGATTGTATCAAATAGAAGATCAGTTAGTTAAAAATACCGGTTCCAGGAGCCAGTTTGATGAAACTTTTCAGAACTATCCAGATACTTCCTGGACTATTTCTCCTCCGAGGGTGGTGATTTTGGTCACATTTATCACGACCGCAGCTCCCAACCTATCAGGGTCTCGATCAAGTTCAGGCTGAACGGTTTTCTCCATTACTTTGTGCCTTATTTCCCCTGAATCATAAATAGTCACTTGCCCGTAAAATCTCCAGGATTTTCTTAGTTCGGTATTTCGGTACATAACGACTATATGTGGGTTGTCTGTTAATTGGGCAAAGCCACCTTTTCGGGTTCGTTCCCAAAAGGCCAGTTCAGTTGGTGAAAATACCATAACACTTCCCTTGTAGGATACATTGGGGTGACCATCTGAGGATGATGTGCCCACAATGCAGGGGTATTTGTCCGATAAAGCATTGTTGATAAGTTTCTTCATTTCGGATGTGATTTCTATTGTCATTGTATCTCCCTTATGTGGGTTAAAGTCATGTTTATTAAAGAGATAATGCGAAGTTTAATTCAATGAGTCAGTATAGCTGTTTCTCTTTCCATCATCGTCTTCTTAAATATGGAGAGCAAAATTGGTTGGCACAATGCGCGACCTTTAGGTCCAGGTTTGTTACGTCCAGGTAAGATATAAGGCCCAAACCAT
>DTSF01000311.1 GCA_012965485.1 Dehalococcoidia bacterium | reverse complement strand
TATACTGGAATGAGGTTGCAAAACAAAAGAGTAATTGTGACGGGAGGAGGATCAGGTATCGGTAGATCGATTACTACCCGGTTTTTAAAAGAGGGAGCTAATGTGCTTGTGGCTGATATCAAGCAACCGGCGAAATACCATCCTTTAGTTTTGGGCACTGAGTCGAACCCTGGAGTCTATTTTTTCGAGACTGATGTTTCCGATGAAGAGAACGTCAATACAATGGTTAACCATTGTATTGGTTTAATGGGTGGCATCGACATCGTAGTAAACAATGCTGCATCTTTCATTTTCGGAACAGTGGATGGTTTGGATAATACGGAATGGATGGAAGCAATATCGGTAAATGTTGTTGGAGCTGCAAATGTTTGCAAGGCGACTTTGGAATATCTAAAAGCTAGCGATAATTCCTCTATAATTAATGTTGCTTGAATAAGTAGCTTTATTGCTCAGCCTCACTCGTTACTCTACAACTCCACAAAGGGAGCCTTAGCTCAATTGACTAGATGCCTGACTATGGATTTAGGAGAGCATGGTATAAGGGTGAACTGTATTTGTCCTGGCGATATAAACACAGTTAATTGGTATCAGAGAGGGGTTGCCGGGCAAGAAAATATAGATCCTTCTGATATTGAAAGATTCATACGAGAGGCATCATCGAACTCACTATTGAACAGGGTAGGGAAACCTGAAGGGGTCGCGAATTTGGCATTGTTTCTGGCTTCTGATGAAGCATCCTACATAACCGGGGCATCTGTTGTAATCGATGGTGGAGCGACTGTCGGTTAGGGCTAGGACTTCAGGAACCACTGTTTGTGTAATGTGCCTTTTTCCGAATCCAAATCCACTACGCTTATGGAACCAGTTTTATTTCTATTGCCGACTATCATAGGACAGCCTGAATAAACCGCGGAAGTGCTCCCCTGTGATATATCTGTGTAGAGATCCCAGTGTCCCAGGGCGATGTAATCAAAGGGTGAATCAGTTATATCTTTGGGAGATATTAATGATGACCTTCCTGAATTAGTCTCAGTTTCTTCAAAATGGCCATGCGCCATACCTACAAACCAGCTATCTCCGACTGGCCCTGGGATAGGTGATAGAGGATGAAAAAGAGGGCTGTGTTCATACATAGCCTTGCCCCAGAATTTTATCCCTCTATCTTCAAAATCAATTATTTCTCCGTTCTCTTTCTTGAAGACATAAAGATTATTCGGAGAATCCTCGAAAATTTCCCTTCTATATATTGATGTTTGGTGCATCAAATCGTGATTGCCGGGCAACAATATCGCAGGTATGTCTAATCTAGAAACCTGGCTTAGGAAGAATGATATAGAGTCGTCAGATATCCTTTCGTTGTCGAAGACATCTCCTGCGATTAAAAGGAAATCAGCCTCCAAAAGTATTGTTTCAGAAACAACTTTTACCAAAGCTTCATTTGACGCAGGATGACCTAAAGCGTCTCCAAGATGGGTATCTGAAGTGTGGATTAGCCGCAGATTCTGCAGTACCATTTTTAGACTAATTAATACGAACTATAAATTTTGCTCTGAACAAACATCTTGGTCAAATAAAATGTGTCCTGTGTAGGTTGCTGGTTGTTCGCATATCCAAACACCAGCCTTACCCATTTCATCAGCAGCCTCAAACTCAAGTGAGGGATTCTCTGGGTCGTTTTCAGCCCATATATTACCCGGAGTCTTGATCCTGCCTTGCGGAGATAAGACGTTGACTTTAATGTTGTCTCCCTGTAATTCTTTAGCAAGGCCTTGCGAAAATCTTTCTAGCCCTGCTTTTATCATGCCGTAAAAGCTACCATCCCTTCTAGAGGGAGTATCTTCGTATGGTCCTGGTCCGGGAAAAACACCAGCCCGGGAAGATATATTGATAA
>DTSF01000310.1 GCA_012965485.1 Dehalococcoidia bacterium | reverse complement strand
TTCAATATCATTAGGGAGTAACTTATGCCTGCTACTTCCCAAAGCTGCACCGGGCATTTTTGCCAGAGATTTTAACTGTGAGGTAGACAATTCAGTAATATCCGGGATTTTGCCGTTGATAACTCCCTCGATGCCATGAATTCCACCGTAAATTCGGCTCTGTGGATAAAGGGTTTGCCCATTTTTAATGAGTCCTGCCAGAGTACTGTTTATTACTGGGGTGCACCCTCCAGATTGGATAAGCAGGATATTTCCAGATGACGCGGCCATGTGGTTCTGATGACTATGAGTTAGATGAGTTAGATTTTTTTATAGCGGACATCTTTTTGGACAAATCTATAAAATCGTCGGCCATTATGTCTATATAGGCCTCTTCAGCGTAATCGACAACCGTATTTTCTCCGTGTTCTTTGGGTCTCGGGACATAGCCGGTCATCATTCCGTTACTCTTGGCTGACTTCAAATCGTTTTTGTGGGCTGCAACCATCATTACTCGATTTATCGGAAGCCCAAGATATTCACTTGTACTCAAATAAGACTCCGGATCTGGTTTATAGTGTTTCGCAATTTCAGCGGAGAGAACCATATCCCACGGCAACCCCCCATATTTCGCCATGTTAACCAATAAAGCAACATTACCATTTGAAAGTGAGCTGATAATGTAATCTTTTTTCAGGAGTGTGAGGCCCTCAACCGAGTCAGACCATGGGTCCAATCGATGCCAAGCTCTATTCAGGCCATCTGTCTCCTCCTCGGATAGATTGGAGATTTTATGTTTCGACAATAATTCATCCAATATCAGTCGGTGGAGGGTGTCTATTTTAGTCCAAGGCATCTCCCCGTTTCTAACCTTGTGCATTGAGGGAGCGTATCCTGATCTCCATTCATCAGCGAATGAATTCCAGTCCAAATGGAATCCCTTTTTTTGACCTATGTCTTGTATTTCTCTAGCTATACTGCTTCGCCAATCAACAACAGTACCGAAAACGTCGAAAGTCATAGCTTTTACTTGAGATAGGTTTTTTTCACTCATTCAATTCACCTTGTCTAGTTTCTATTCTGCAAACTTGGCTGCTACATGCCTCCGCTGAATTTTCCCTGTAGCTGTTCTGGGTAATTCGTCAACTATATAAACACGGTCTGGGATTTTGAAATCTGCCAAATGCTGGCCGCAGAAAGACTGGATCTCACTTTCACTTGTTCCCGAGGATATCACCACAGCTGCCTGTACTGCTTCCCCATATTTTTCATCAGGGACCCCGAAACAAACCGCCTCTGAGACATTTGGGTGCTGCAGTATCGCGGCATCAACTTCTAGGGGGGAAATTTTTTCGCCCCCACGGTTAATGAGTTCCTTGAGTCTTCCAGTTAGAGTGAGTATCGATTTCCCAGACAGAATTCCCTGGTCACCGGTTCTAAACCAACCATTAGTGAATGCCTCTTCATTGGCAGAAGGGTTATTGTGATATCCATGGGTGACATTCGGACCTTTTATAACAACCTCCCCAGTTTGGTTTGTTGCCAGAAGGGTGCCATTTTCACCCATAATACCGATTTCGACACCAGTCCCTTTTCCTACGGTACCTGGATTTCTTGGCCCAGGAGGTAAGAGATTTGACGACATTTGGTGAGATGCCTCAGTCATGCCGTAGGCCTCTAATACAGGGGCCCCAAACCTATTTTCGAGGTCATTAAAAACTGAAGGTGCCAACGCGGCAGAGCAGGATCGTATGAAACGAAATGATTGGCTAGGTGCCTTGTCTTCATCTGCTCTCATCAGCAGTATTTGGTGAATAGTGGGCACCGCTGAATACCAAGTGGCATTTGTGGCTGCTTGTATTTCCCAAAAATTGCTGGCACTAAATCTCGGCGGGATCACCATACTGCCACCACTTTTCATAGTAGATAGTGAAACTCCTATAAGTCCATGGACATGGAACAACGGCATAACAACCATTGCCAAATCATCTTCAGTGAGACTGTAGGTATTCACTATATTTTGTAGAGATGCCATTAAGTTACCGTGGGTTAGGGGAACTCCCTTTGGTCTGCTGGTGGTGCCTGAGGTATGAAGAAAAAGAGCTATGTCATCTTCTGAAGGAGCTGATGCGGGGGATCTCGCCGTTAACAAAGATCCTGATTTGGATATCGACAGTTGGCCTTGATTATCTAAATTGACTTCAGCAACTGGGATATTCAATTCATCAGCTGCTTGTTTCGCAACATCTGCACCTGGAGCAATAATAACCAGCTGAGATTCAGTATCCTCCATATAAAATTTGAATTCTTCATTTGTATAGGCTGAGTTTAAGGGAGCTGCGATCGCGCCGGACCTCGTTACCGCGAAAAAGGTAATCATAAAGTCTAGACCATTTCCAAGTACGATTGAAACGGTACGACCTTTTTCTACCCCAGCAGCAGAAAGTATTTCTGCTGTTTTTTCGATCTGGTCCGCAAATTCGCCATAAGTTGTTGTTGGCCCGCCGGGTATTAGAATTGCATTTTTATTCGATGGGTGATTTGTTATTAGGTCTGCTAAAGTGGACAACTTAATCCCTCCTTGGGAGCTAGGTAACAGAATTGTACTGAATGAAATGAATACCGCAACTTTGTCTAATCGGTCATTTTTCTGTGCCATTTGATTGCGTCGGCTATCCCTTGCTCGACAGACATCCTTGGCTGCCAATTCATTAGTCTCTCGGCCTTGCCTATATTGGCGAACGCACCTGCAGTATCCCCATCACGAGGAGGCGCTTCGACGGTTGCTATTTTGCATCCATATACTTGCTCAAAAGTCTCAATAAATTCTTTTACCGTGGTCGGACTACCGCCTCCGATATTAATTTTTTCGAATTTGGATTTTGAGGCTAATATTGAATGGAAGGATTCCAGTGCCGCAACATGGGCTTCAGCAAGATCCCAAACATGAATATAATCCCGTACCCCTGTACCGTCTTTGGTTGGCCAGTTAGAACCGGTGATTTTAATGTTAGCTGTGTAGCCCTCTGCCGCGCTTACTAGATTGCCCAATAAGTGGGAGGTGTTGTCTAAACTGGGGCCGCACCTCATTTTTGGATCAGCTCCAATAGGGTTAAAATATCTAAGCACAATCCCTCCTATTTCAAAGGCATTACAAAAATCTTCTAAAATCATTTCGGTCATGAATTTGGTTTTAGCGTAAGGGCTCAATGGGCTCAGAATGGAATCCTCATCAACACTTCCCCCATTTTTGGCCTCATATATGGAGGCACTAGAACTAAAAAGTATTTTTTTGATGCCAATAGTTCTCAGAGTTGTAAATAACTGGAGAGATTTGCTTACGTTTTCATAATAATATTGATCTGGATTCAAAACCGATTCGGGGACTAAAATTTTCCCTGCACAATGCACCACGCCTTCAATCTCAGGATGTTCTTTGATTATGTTTTTTATTAGATCATCATCGGTGATATCACCGGTGAATGTAGGAAATTGATCCACCTGCTGACGGGATCCTGTAATCATAGAATCAATTATTATTGGTTCATGCCCATGGTCAGCTAGAGAATGACAAACCATGCTTCCAATGTATCCAGCTCCACCCGTTATCAGTATTTTCAACTTAAACCCTTACCTGTATTTTCTTAAGATATGTAAATTTATATGTCATGAGCTAGACTCTCAAAGGTACTCTAAATATTTAATTTTATTCTATTATGTTAGGCTTGTGGCTTGAGATTATGTTGAGTTGTTTTAGGTAGGAGTATTAGTATGATATATGAGTTTCGGACCTACGATATCAAACCTAGGACTGTGGATCAGTTTGGTGAAAACACAAAGGCTAAATTGGATAAAAGACTGGAATACTCCTCGTTAGGGGGTTTTTGGTATACGGAAATGGGACCCCTCAATCAGGTCGTCCATATTTGGCCATATGAAGATTCAAATCACAGATCTGAGATTAGGTCCAAAGCGGTATCAGATGGTGATTGGCCGCCGGATAACAATGACATTATCTTAAATATGGAAAGTGAAATTATGCTTCCCGCCCCTTTCATGAGGCCTTTAGAACCTAAAAATATCGGTCCCATTTATGAGATGAGAATTTATACATATAAACCTGGAGATATTCCTAAAGTGTTAGATGCCTGGGGGGCGGCTATTGAAAAAAGGGAAGAATATTCTCCTCTGGTTGGGTGCTGGTATTCTGATATTGGGGGGCTGAATAAATTCATACACATGTGGTCATATGATTCTTTTGAGGAACGTGCCAGCGTTAGGGCAGAAACGAGAGCGCAGGGCGTGTGGCCGCCTAAAGGTGGAGTTGCCCCTGTAAAACAAGAAAATAAAATATTGTTACCTTTTGATTTTTCCCCGCTCCAATAAACACCTAAAGGGAAGCAAATCTGGCTGGACTGAAAGAGGTTATTTCCACTTCAGGTTGTTTGTCTGATATCAGCTGCGAAATAATCTTGCCCATCGCTGGACCGAGCAGAATTCCTTTTCTGCCGGTTCCAGTAGCCAAAAAGATGTTCTGATCGTTTGGAACTGACCCTATAATGATTTTCCCATCTACAGGAAGTGGCCGTAGGCAGGCGGTGTGTTGTACTAAGGTTGCGTCATCTAGATTAGGTATCATTTTGTTCAGTGCCTCGAGTATTTGATCTCTACCACTTGTAGTTGGTATGTCATTGAAACCTACGTTCTCTTCGGTGGTTCCGGCCCACAGGAGTCCATCCGGTTTTGTGCATGCGTAATTTCCCTGCCATCCAACTGAACAGTTCACCGTAACGTTTGGCGCATTCAGCCTTACTATTTGGCCTTTTAAAGGAGTTATGGGCACTTCAATACCAAGCCATTCTGCTGTTTTACCCATCCAAGGTCCCATCGCCAGAACTAGATTGTCACAGGTCCTGAGCCCACTTTGGGTGGTTATTGTAATAGTGGTACCTTCACGGATGACACCATTTACGTCTCCATGGACAATATCGACTCCAAGTAATTCACATGCTTGTGTTAACGCCAACAATAATTTGTAAGGTTCTACATCAGCTACCCCCTCCGTATAGACAGCCCCCAGGATTTCTTTTGAAATATGAGGGTTTACCTGTAGCGCTTCCTCACTGCTGAGCCATTCGACACGGTAGCCTTTTTCGCCGGTTCTCCATTCAACTTGCTTTTTTGCTTTAGTAGCTTCATACCCCGTGAAAATTAAGTCGAGGGCTGGGCGAAACCTATGGTCGGTCTTTATTCCGGTACTTTCAAATAACTCTCTTGAAAATTGGGTATGTATATCCATTCCCATTCGGGCTATTTCTAGCTCAGGCAAAATATCCTCGGCCTGACCAGCCTCACCCAGGGGGCTTAGGCTTCCATAGGCAAATCCCGAAGCGTGACTGCCAATTGAGTCCCTTTCTATCACCGTGACTGAATGCCCTGTTTTGGCAAGGAAATAGGCAGAGGATAGTCCTACTATACCTCCTCCTACGACACAAACGTTCGATTGCATATTTGAGATCTAAAAGGTGGTTTCTATGTCCGTCAGAGCCGAGTCAAGCTGCCCCACAAAATGATCGATTTCATTTTTTGTTATGCAAAGAGGAGGTGCGATTGGGATAGAATCCCCCGCTCGGCCGAGTATCATATGTTTTTGTAATGCTGCGGTGACTTTGTCCGCTAATTTTAATTCAACTGGAAATTTTTCTCTTGTATCCCGGTCTTTTACAAGTTCAACAGCACTCAATAGTCCTTTTCCGCCGCGAACATCCCCAACTATTTTATGATCATATAGTGATTGCAGTCGTTCATACATGTAGTCTCCCATGGCAGCTGCATTTTCCACCATATTTTCATTTTCCATAATGTTGAGATTCGCGATGGCTGCTGCGCATGATGCAGGATTTCCACCAAATGTTATGAGGTGCCTGAATGTGTCGTCATCCCCTCCCTCGAAAGCTGAAGCAATCTTTTTGCTGGCAATAGCTGCGCCAATCGGTAGGTATCCGCTGGTTAGTGCTTTGGCGACAGTAGTAATATCAGGGTTAATACCCCAATGCTCTGTAGCGAACATTTTTCCAGTCCTGCCGAACGCATTTATCACTTCGTCGCATATCATCACGACGCCGTATTTATCGCATATTTCTCGGATTGTAGGCCAGTACTCTGGGTGAGGAATGTGGATACCTGATGCCGCCGAAATTGGTTCACCTATGAAGGCAGCTACAGTGGATTGTCCCTCGTGAAGTATGGCTCGTTCCAAGTCCTTTGCACATTCGAGTGTGCATCCTCCGTCAGCGCTGCAGCATCTTCCCCGGTATGCGTCGGGTTGTTCAATATGAATGTTTCCGGGCATTAGAGGGCCATAATTAGTAGGAGCCGCTACACCCCCGCCACCTAGGCTCATGCAGGCATGAGTTGCCCCGTGGTATGAGCCTTTTCTGCTTATAACCTTGTACCTTGTACCTTCCCCTATATTCTTCTGGTAATTTTTTGCCATTTTAAGTGCAGTTTCAACTGCCTCTGATCCACCGCTGACAAAGTACACTCTTGCATGTTTGTCGGGTGCTAGGGCGGCAACTCTTCCTGCAAGTTCTGCGGTTACAGGGGTTAAAGTGCCACCGGGGGAGTAAGAAATCCCTTGCATTTGTTCATAAACAGCGTCGGCAATTTCTTTTCTGCCATGGCCAATATTTACCAGCCACATGCCAGATAGGGTGTCAAACCATTCGTTCCCTTCAACGTCGTAAACCCATACCCCTTTCGAATCGCTTACAAGCTTGAGCCCATTATCCCCAAACATGTCGTTGGTTTGGCGGGCATGAGGCCAAAAATGCTCGGCGGCCTGCTGTTTCAGTTCTTCGATCATCTCTCCAGACAGTGTGGTTGTAGTCGCCATCATTTCACCTCATTTCTCAAAATATCACTAACTAGCTTTTCCAATTCTAAATACTTTTGAACCACAAGCCCCACATTTTCCCCGAGTGGCTGCTCTACCGTTTTTAAGTGTGATCTCGGAGGGTTCTTTGATTTCATGGGGTCCTTTGCATTTAAGGCAGTAAGCTTCCAAAACGTTGCACCTCGTAAGTCTAGGTAGTTTTCTGTGCTTTTAGCTGACTTTTTCCTTAAACAGGGATGCTAAAATTCAGAAAGTTTCGGAATTATATCCATCATTAAGTTATCCGCAAACCCCCCAATCACAACATTGGAGGTTTTGGGCAATCAAAATGAGGTGTCGCCAGCTATTGTAGCAATCAAATTTTCCTGATAAAAAAGCTAGTAGATTTTCTTGTCTCATTCTATTTTGAGGTTGCCCCCATTTTTTGAGAGTATGCAATTATGCAATAGAGTATGCAATATGGATAAAAAAAAGATTTTAATTACTGGAGTATCAGGGCTGGTAGGAACCGTGCTTGCAGAATCCCTAAAGCAACAATACGAGATCACGGGATTGGACTTGGAAGAATCTAGCCAAGTCCCGACCGTGAAGGCAAATTGTTCTATTCTTCAAGATATTTTGCCAGCTTTTTACGGTGTTGATACTGTCATTGATCTTGCAAGTAATCCCAGTCAATATAGTGCTTGGAATGTTATCCATGATGTCAATTTAAAATGCACTTCTAATGCTTTGGAGGCTTCTAAAGTTGCGGGGGTAAAAAGGGTTATCTTTGCTAGCTCAAATCATGCCACTGGTATGTATGAATTGGATAGCCCATATAGCGCAATTGTGAAAGGTGATTATAGTGGCCTCGAAGCTGATTCAATCCCATTGATAACCACAGATATGCCGGTTAGGCCTGACGGGCCATATGGGATTGCTAAAGCCTTTGGAGAAGCCGCGGGTAGATTTTATTCGGACCAACATGGAATCAGTTCTCTATCGGTACGAATTGGAACTCTTAATTCTGAAGGTAAACCTATGAACCAGAGACAATTCGCTACCCTCCTTACCCATACTGATTTGAGCAAATTATTCCAAAGGTGCATAGAGGCTCCTTCAAACTTGAAATATGGGATCTATTATGGCGTATCGAGAAATAAGTGGAGATTTTGGGATATAAGTAACTCGGAGAGAGATTTAGGATACTCTCCTTCTGATGATGCTGAGATATGGCGTAAAGGTTGATTGAGTCGACTGATGACGTTGATAGGATAAGCGTGGCTTTTGAGGAAGCAGAGCGAACCAGGTGACCTGTTGCCTGTTTACCGGCGGCGGAATATAGCTAATCCAATTTTAGCTAAAGTCGTTTTCCATTTCGATCACTTTAGTTAATCTTCGTGCATGCCTTTCTTCATTTGTATATTCGGCAGAAATAAATGCTGAAACCAGTTCCCGTACCACCTCGGTACCGACGATCCGTGACCCGAGGCAGAGAACGTTCATGTCGTCGTGTTCAACTCCTTGATGGGCCGAATAAATATCGTGGCATACTGCTGCCCTTACTCCTTTGACTTTGTTTGCAGCCACCGAAGCTCCTACCCCACTCCCGCAAACCATTATTCCTCTTTCAGTTTCTCCTGAAGATACACTCTCCGCCAATGGTTTTGCGTAATCCGGATAATCATCTGAAGGGTCCAAATAATGAGGCCCCATATCGATCACATCATGTCCATCTCTTTTGAGAGTTTCTGATATTTCGTTTTTTAATTCATATCCGTTGTGGTCGGCAGCGACTGAAATCCTCATCGGTGTTATCTCCGGTTGCAGTAGTATCTACGATCATTAGATAAAGAGTTTAGGATTTGAGCTGTCCCACAGTCAACGTCCTCTGAGAGAAATTAGAATGCTAGAATGAGGTTTATGTTGTGGGAGGTAAAAAATGCCGGTAAGCCGATTCGAAATAACCAGTAAAGTTTTGTTGGAGAGTGGGAAAGAATATGGAGACATAGGGACCTACGACCATTTGCAGGGGACAGCCTATTTCGAAGTAGATCCTTTATCTGAGTCAAACGAAAGAATAGTAGATATCCAATTAGCTCCTCGTAATGCTGTTGGGAAGGTTGAGTTTTCGGCCGATTTCGTTTTGTTGACTCCTTCTGATCCAGATAAAGGTAATGGCACTCTGTTTCTTGATGTCGTAAATAGGGGAAACAAGACCGTACTTTACGGGTTTAATAGTGCAAATAGACCTACAGACCCTACCTCACCGATTGAATCCGGCAATGGATTTTTGATGAGGGAAGGTTATACGGTGATGTTTTGTGGATGGCAAGCAGATGTGCCAGACATACCTGGATTGATCGGGCTGTCCGTACCAGAGGCATCTGTCGATGGAGAACAATTAAGTGGCAGGGTTATGAATCAATATCAGGCAAATGTTGCAACTTCAGTTTTTCCTCTAGCTGACCGATATCACTTGAAAAACCCGGCTGCCGATGAGGCTGAGCTTGAGGCGGAGCTAATGGTGCAAGATCAACCAAACGGGATACCCGAACTGATTGAAAGAGATAAATGGGCTCTTGTCCGGGTGGAGGATTCCGAAATCGAACCGGACGTGTCGCACGTACATCTCCAAAGCGGATTCGAATTAGGACGGATATATAAGTTGGTTTATACGGCAAAGGGTAGTCGTATTGTTGGCTTAGGATTTGCCGCGGTTAGGGATATTTGCTTATTTATGAAATATGCCTCGGATGAAGAAGGTAATCCACTTAGTGGTTATTTAGATCACGCGATATCTTACGGAGTGTCGCAGACCGGCAGGTTTCTTAGGCAGTATATATACACGGGTATGAACGTTGATGAATCCGCTCGGCAATCCATGGATGGAATAATTGCTCATGTAGGAGGGGGTATGAGAGGAGAGTTCAATCTACGCTTTGGACAACCTTCCAAAGATGTTTGCTACATAATTCCAGAGTTGTTTCCATTCACTGATACTGAACAAAAAGACACGGTAACCGGTAGGGAGGGTGGACTGTTAGACAGGATGACTGGTCAAGGAAAAGTTCCCAAAATAATGTTTACAAACAGTTCTGCCGAATATTGGCGTGGGGATGCTGCCTTAATACATACCAATATAGAAGATAATAGTGATGCACCAGAACATCCTAATGTCAGGCGCTATCATTTTTCGGGAACCCAACATGGTTCAGGGAAATACCCCTTAGAGACAGTCAGAGAATCAGATTCTGTAAGGGGTAATTTGCCTTTCAATGGTATCAACTACACTCCGATCTTGAGAGGTTGTTTGACCAATATGAATAATTGGATAAAAGGTGAGAATGGCCCACCGGCCAGTAGTCATCCAAGACATGCAGATGGCACTGCGATCGAAACTAAAGATGTAATAGGAAAATTTTCAAAGATTCCTGGCATAAGACTACCCGATAGGGTCTTAAATCCAATGAGATTAGATTATGGTGATGAGCAGCATCTGGGTAGAACAGTCAAGCTGCCACCGGAACAAGGTGAAACCTATCCTGCCTTTGTATCGGACGTGGATGAAACATTAAATGAGATAGCTGGTATCCGATTGCCAGATGTAAGTGTTCCTGTGGCTACTAATACCGGGTGGAATACGAGACATTCCTTGATTGGAAACGAAGGGCTTCTTATCGGAATTACAGGGGGATTGGCTGGATGGACGGTGGCGCTTCCTTCCACCGAAAGCGAAAAGGAAAGAGATCATGATCCCCGACCGTCACTTGAAAGCCTTTATCCTACCAAGCAAGATTATATGCTTAAGATAAAAGAAGCAGCTCAGAAATTAATTGAGGAAGGATATATTTTGAATGAAGATTTCCAAGGTGTGATGGATATATGCGAGCAGAAGTACGACGATATCACTATCGCCGAATAATGTAGATAAAATACATGGGAACTTGCAATGCAAATAGTCCAGACAAGCGATAACTGGCTCTCAAAAGAAGCGGTTTTTAAACACCTGAGTGAGTTAGCTGAAAATACATACACAGACCGTACCGTCTATCTTGCAGCTAATTTTAAAGAGACTAACTCCGTCACCCCCAAAATTGCAGGCCCCGTTATAGAGGCCGTTATAAACGAAGTTGGCTCTAATGACACGGGGATGGTCCTGTTCAGACGTGATGAAGAATTAACCGTCATCGAACCGCCTTTGCCCTTTTCGATGGATGCAATTACGCAAGATCAAGACACGCTACTCTTGGAAGATATATTTGATGTACCTAAAATGGTTGCGGTGGTCCTAGTCAGACTAGGAAGGTATGCCGTTGCCCTAATGGATGGCCAGGAATTGGTAGAGACCAAGACAGAAGGTCGTCAGATGAAAAATCGTCATAAGGCTGGAGGGTCCTCACAGAGAAGATTTGAGAGAAGTAGAGAAAGATTGATCCGAGAGCTTTATGACAAGGTCTGTGAAGTTTCTCAACGCATATTTGAGCCGAGGATGCACGACATTGATTATCTGTTTCTGGGTGGTGAGAAACACACGGTCAACGGATTCAAGAAAAGGTGCGGATTTATTGAAAAATTTGAGGGGAAGGTTATGTCTAGATTAATAAATGTAGATGAACCGAACAGTAAGGCTTTAAAGTCATTAGGCGATGAAATATATAAGAGTAGGGTCAGGGTTTTTAAGACAGTTCGATGACCAGTATTTACTGAGAAGTATACCCACCATCTATAACTAACGAAGAACCAGTAATGAAGGATGCTTCATCAGAAGCAAGAAATAGGGCTGCGTTAGCTATTTCTTCTGGTCGCCCTAAGCGCCCCATTGGGTGTAAATTCTTTAATCGTTGATAAATAGATTCGTTGCTAGTTAAAGATTCAGTTAGGTTAGTCTCCACATATCCTGGGCATAGACAGTTAACCCGCACATTTTTGGATGCCATATCGTTTGCTAAAGTTTTCGTGAATTGAATGACACCACCTTTTGATGGGGGATATGCATTAAACCCACCTCCGATACCGACTGGATATCCTACCAATCCGTTTATGGAAGCCAAGTTGATTATTGATCCACTTCCGTTCAGTTCCATCTCTGGTACTGCATACCGAGAGACCAAATAGGTGCCTTTTAAATTTACTTCTATCACCCTGTCCCATATTTCCTCAGGGTCCGCATCTTCCTCAAAAGCGTTTCGACTACTTATCCCGGCACTGTTAACTAAGATATCGAGTTTCCCATATGCTTGCGTAGCTTTATTTACCATTTCAGCGGCATCGCCTGATTTGGTAACATCACCTGAAATTTTCAAAATGGTGCCGGTCTCCTCCGGGTAGGTACCGGGAACCGATATATCTGCCGCAACAACACAGGCCCCTTCTTCCACGAATCTCTTTACGCATGCCTCTCCAATTCCAGATTTGGCACCTGTTATAAGGGCTACTTTTCCAGAAAGCCTTCCTGCATTTTTATTTGCGAACATATCAAACTTCCTAATCTAGTATTCGACAACACTAACATGTATTCAATCTTTCAGTAATTTGTGACAGTAATATAAGGCTGATAGAATCTTTTCGTTAGAACTACGGTTACGGGGAGAAGCATTATGCCTGAATTTAAAAATCATATCCTGGTTTGTGATGTTGAACGAGAGGATGGAATCCATTGCGGAAATAAGGGTGGAGCAGAGGTAAAACAAAAAGTTGTAGAAATGTTGTCGAAATATAAGCTTAGACGCAGCGTATTTGTTTCTAGCACTGGCTGCACGAGTCAACATAGGAAATGTGAGACCGACCAATGTAGCATGATTGTCTATGGGCCCGGAAATGAAGGCACATGGTATATTGCAAACCCCGATGACGTAGAGACCATCGTGAAAGAACACCTCGTCGGAGGTAAACCAGTCGAAGGTCTGGTAAACGACGGAATGAAAATAAATTTGGATTCTTAATTACTAGCTTAAGAAGCCGATTCAATTATTTTGTAAGTGCTTCTACTGTAAAAGATGGCTTTACCTTTTCCTGCGATCTTGACTCCGTTGTCTCCCAAAAAAACGCCGGTAGCCGAGTCAATACCAATAAGCTTAATTCCTGACTGTAACTCGGATTGATTTTCAGATAAGACTGTCTCAGGGATACTATTTTCATGGTGAGGTAAGACGGCAGTATTTGAAATAAGGCCGATGGCTGGCATCCATTTTTTAAATCTCATTCTACTACCTAACAC
Organism: Dehalococcoidia bacterium; assembly: GCA_012965485.1. The sequence goes on along the minus strand of DTSF01000310.1, from coordinate 8,946 downwards.
CATTGCTCCTGCACTCGAACCTGCTAGGGTTGCCCCCTTTGATACGGATTCTGTAATTGTGGCCATGAATGGCGTTTGGTACAAAGTTTCTAACAGGTGTTTCGGGTCTCCTCCTGTTAAATATATGAGATCGGCCTCATGAATGTTACTGAAGTATGTTTCATCTTCTGCTTGGTCTCTGTTCAAAATCAGAATTGGGTTCGCATTTGCTCCCAGAGAATCGAAATATCGAACGCCATTCTCTGCAGCCTTTTCGGGTCGTTGGTTTGCAGCCGCCGTAGGAATTATCGCGACACGTGGGTGTTTCTTCTTTAAGGACTCCAGTAAATAAGAATCCATAGCGAGGCATTCTTCCCGAAATTCCCCACCGCCAACCAAGAGAATATTGTTCATAAGTTACTTGGTTTAAACTCGTCAATCCGATATTTCTGCGATCATTTCTATTTCGATTGGCATCCCGCCAGGTAGGGTTGCGACTCCGACTGCTGACCTGGCATGACGTCCTTTGTCACCAAAAATTTCTACCAGTAAGTCGGAACAACCGTTTGTCACAGCTGGGGGTTCGGTGAAGTCTGGTACTGAATTAACCATTGCGTTGAGAGTAGTTTGACAATCCGGTTAACTCGATCTAGTTCTCCTAGGTACCCTTTTAACCTGGCAACCATGTTTATAGCTGTCAGTCTAGCGGCATCATATCCTTCTTCCACCCCAAGAGTGCCTCCGAGTTTTCCTTTATATTCACTTCCGTCTGGTTTGGGAGTGGGCCCTACCCCTGAGAGATATATCAAATTACCTGTTCTCACCACCGGCACATAATTTGCCAAAGGAGCTGGGGAATCTGGTAATTCAATTCCCAATTCCTGAATTCTGTCTTCTATCGTTCCCATTAGGCTCTCCTAGTTGGACTTTTTTTATCGGTGCTACTATTGTTCAATTCTAACTAGCACGTATCGGCACAGAGCATAATATCAGAGGGGGTCCAAATGAGCCTAACGGAAGATCATGTCAGACTGAAGGCGGTTAATCATGTGACTTATAACGTGGTTGATAAAGAGAAGGCAAGAAGATTTTGGGTAGAGGTACTCGGAGTGAAACAAATACCCAAACAGGTTGATGTTGAACACATAATTTGGCTCCAATTACCAAGCGGGGCGATGGTTCACATTGTTGAAACCCCTGAGGGCCCCTCGACCCCGTCACATCATGGTGCTTTCGAAGTCGATGATATAGACGCAGCTGCTAGAGTAGTTCAGCAGAAAGGAATTGAGACCACTGATATTACGACCCGGAATGATGGCCAAAGAGTTTTTTTCTTGAATGATCCTGAAGGTAATCGAATAGAGATATGCACTAAATCGGGATTTGGGGTTTTAGTCTAATTCTTATACGATCGCAAGTAGCCTAGCTGGGGTATTTTTGGTTATTGCTACTATTTCAGATTCCTCGAAATCCCTGTTTCGCATTCTTGGAATTATGTGCTCAGGTATGTAACCGTAGCCATGACCGCCATATTTCACAAGCCGGTGTTTAGTACAAATGTCATGAGATATGACAATTCGGTCACCTACACCATTGTTTATCATGTGTCTAATGAAATTAAGCCGCTGAGCATCACTGGGCATATCAAAGTCAGAAGGCTGGTAAAAAGATACTTCGTTTCCGAAGAGATCCCATTCCAGGACACACCCAGTATCGGCTATTTTTTCCAGGGTTCCTATCGTATCTACTGTCCTGTCTAAATGTCCCATAATTACTCTGGAAATGTCCCCCCCGGAGTCAATGAGTATGTTTAGGATTTCAATTGGAGCATTTTCGTCCCTGCCTGGATGTATAAGGATCGAAGCTCCGGTCTCTGATTGAGCTCGAGCAGATGCTTTCAAAACTTTTAACTCATTTGGCTTCAAGGGCCATGTGCAGCCAATTTCACCGATGATTCCGGCCTTTATTCCTGTGTTGCCCACCCCTACTTGAATATCCCGGACTATTTCTTGATAAATATCATTTTCATCCATTTCATTAATGTTGTTAGGTTGAGCTGCATCGACATAATACCCTGCCCCCATCACTACATGGAGCCCGGAGCCTCGGGATATCCGTGCAAGTGCCAGGGGATCTCTTCCAATTCCGACGGTGGTTGCGTCAACGATTGCCCCACCTCCATGCCTTTGATATAGCATGGCTTCTTCTATAGCTGTGTCCTCATCAAGTACCAAAAGATTGTCGAGATTGCTGTAGCAATATTGTCTTATCCATCCAAGGTTTTCTATTGAAACCGGTGCATGTGCCATTCTTTGCGTTGTTACATCTGGGGAAGGGTTGAACATGACAGAGAAATCTATAAGTAGATGTTCATGAGTCATTGTTAAACCAAGGTCCGCTGGATCTATCAAGCCCAGTACCGATTGAATTTTTCCTTTTTGAGTGGGGTCACTCATAATCCTGACCTATAAATCCTTACTGAAAGTTTCTATATCTTTTCTGTGTCCTTGATAATGCTGGACAACTATCGTGCCTATCGGTGCCTATCAAATTTCCTATGTAAGATTCCGGGTCTAGCAGTTTTTCTGGCAATCGCTTCAAACATGATGCCAAGGCTAATTGTGTCTTATGAAGCCGCATTATACCCACCTTTAGATAATTATTATTATTTGGTGGGAGAGCAGAAAAGCAAAAGTAACTTCCATTCAGTCAATCCATTTTTCGGAAAGTTTTGTTGACTATAGCAAAACCGATAGTGAACACAGCAAGTAAAATTCCGCTTATTGTCAAAGAATCGGGAGTTCCTATTTTTTCAGCTAAAGTGCCAAACGGGACAGCACTCAAAGGCATCATACCGAAGGTCATCATGGATATGCTCATAGCACGGCCTCTCATCTCCGGGTCAGCTTTGAGTTGCACCATAGTCATGTTTAAGGACATGTACATTGAGCTAGTTAAACCGATAAATATTAGGAATGGCACTGCGATGGAGAATGAGGTGACCTGAGCAAATATCGCCAAGGTCACTCCCCAAGCGAAGGAGGCACAAAGCATAACCATCCCTCTTTTTGGGATATTACCCATTGCTGAAAGTAGAAGTGTTCCGATTGTCGCCCCAATACCCATTAGCATCAGTAGAATTCCTAATCCATCGGATTCGATAGCTAATGCTTCTCTTGCCCATGCGGGAACTAAAACCATATAGGAAAAGCCAAAAAGTACTGGTATGAATGACATAATGAATAGCCCTCTCAGAACCGGGTGGGCAAAAGCGTAACGTATTCCATCTGCCACATCACTTCCAACATTTTTACCAGTCTTTGCCGCTCTGTCAGGCGTATAGTGGACCATTCCAATTGTGACAGCCGAAAAAGCATAAATAATAGCAATCACAAAAAATACCCCGGCTGTATCCAATAGCAAAATTAAAAACCCTGCTAACGCAGGGCCAGCGACTCTGGTTAAGTTCATACTGGAGTTATTAAGGGAGATAGCATTCATTAATTTTGAGTCAGGAACTATGTCAGAAATGATTGCTTGGCGGCTTGGCATGTTTATAGACATTAATGAACCATTGAAAATTCCAATCACCATAATGTGCCAAAAAGTTACAATTCCCATCAAATCGAGGGTTCCGAGAAATAACGTAAATAGTCCACTGCCGATTTGGCTAAAAATAATCAAATTTTTTCTGGAAAACCGATCTGCTAAAGCCCCAGCAAAAGGGGCTACAACCATAATAGGTAAAGCAAAGGTCAAAGTAACAAGTGTGAGTGCCAAGGGGGAATCGTCTGTCACCCTTAATACTAGCCAACTTCTTGTAATCATTTGCATATTCATTGCCATGAAAGATACAAATGAGCCTATCCATAACCATCTGAAGTCCCTATATGAAAGGGCATCTAATATGTTTAAGAACCTACGTTTTTTTGATGGCTTTTGGTCTGACTTTGTTTCACAGGGAACATTCGGGTTTTTGACAGACTGGGCCATTGTGGGTCACTAATAAAGGGTTACAATACTCAGGTTAGGATATTTCAGAAGGTAACATTGCTGTATATTCACGTCAATCATTTCATGCAATGTGATTCTGTAATAATCCTGTTTTGGTTTAAATGATTGCTTGGACTACTTTTATGATGGCATCGGAATCTTCAGAACCTTTATGGTCGAGAGATTTTGTTATAAATCTTTTGGTGGCCCATTTACTCCTCGCCGGCTTTTTCTCTCTTTTCATGGTGGTGCCAGCATTTATAGATAAACTTGGAGGAAAGGATTGGGAGATAGGCGTAATCATTGCAACTTTTGGATTGGCTGGGGTAATTTTCCGACCTATGGCAGGTAAATGGATTTTAAAATCTGGGCCCAAAAGAGTAATTATTTTCGGGATATTAATATTTGTAGGTACCACTGTTTTGTATATCCCCCTGCCCAGTGAGTGGTGGATAGTGCCTGTTCGCATGTTCCAGGGTGTAGGCCTTGCGATTGCCCCGGTGGCCACGAGTACTGTGGTTGCCAACCTGGCTCCTGAATCCAGGCGTGGAGAAGGTATGTCATACATGGGTAATTCGATATCTATAGCTCAGTTGTATGCGCCACCGATTGGGTTTTTCTTAGCAGATAGTTTCAGTTTTTCCTTGGCTTTCATAGTCGCCTCTGCGGTAGCATTAGTGTCTTTTTTCGTCTGCCTAACAATGTCAGATTCCCGAACTAGGATGCCTATCACACAACAGGATGAAAACGAAATGCCTGATGCTCCATTTATTAGCAGAGCAGCTATATTTCCCACGCTAATTTTTTTGACATATGCATTTACCATGGCCCCTGTAAGCACCTTCCTTCCAATGCTTTCGGATGTTAGGGAATTGGGTGTAAATCCGGGATTTTATTTCACTATACTGTCGGGAATGACGATGCTTACAACCCTGTTGAGTGGTCGTATTTCAGATAAATTTGGAAGGTCCGCTGTAATTATTCCTGGCCTAACATTAGTCTCTGTAGCGATGTTCATGCTGTCCGGATCTTTTACTTCCAGCCTGTTTTTTGGTGCGGCGTTTTTTCATGGGGTTGGATATGGACTGATTTATCCTGGTATTAATTCTTTGGTGGTAGACCGAGTTCAGGCGAATGAGAGAGGCTCTGCAATTGGGACACTTCAGCAAGCTTGGGATATAGGAGCCTCAGGAGGCAATTTTATAGTCGGGCCGATAATTGGAGCCCTAGGGATTGGTTCCGCATTTGTGGTAGTGGGAGCGGGTGCTGCCACGGGAGTGGTTGGATTCATTACTGGAAATCGGAAATCCAAAAACATTTCGTAGACCTGTTAAATCTCACTGAGTACAATGCACAAACGAATTTTATAATTCGATAATGGATGGTTTCAAAACTTCAGGAGAGAATAAATGAATGGAGAGCAGTTACGAAAAAAAACGAGCGGTGGCGGTATTGCTTATGGAACTATGCTCAGCACGGCACGTAACCCTAGATGGTCCCAAGCAATTTCAGCATTTGGTTTAGATTACGTAATTATTGATACGGAACACGCTCCCCGCAGTAGGGCTGAAGTAGCTGATTTCCTGGCAGCTTTCACATATAGTGGAGTGGTTCCTATTGTGCGAATTCCGATCCCTGCGTCTCATTATGTGACTATGTATATCGATGCAGGTGCCCAGGGGGTACTTGCTCCATATTGTGAGACAGTAGACCAAGTAAAGGAAGTTGTTGCGGCTGCTCGATGGAGGCCACTGAAAGGGGCTTTAGCTGAGAAAGCAATGGAAAGCGGGGAATTACCAAGCGAAGCAACGAGAGCGTATCTGGAAAACCGAAACAAGAATAATGTTTGCATAATAGGCATTGAGAGCGTTCCCGCTATTGAAAACTTGGAGAATATACTCAAAGTAGAAGGAATTGATGCAATTTTTGTGGGGCCAAACGATCTCACAATAACCCTAGGAATACCAGACCAATATGACCATCCTGATTATGAAGCCGCGCTACGAGAAATAATTGCAAAAAGTGAAGCCGCCGGTAAACCGGTTTTAATTCATCACCAAACGGTCCAACTGACTCAAAAATGGCTTCGAGAAGGGGCAAGGTTTGTTCTTTATTCCAGTGATGCTAGAACTATGCATAATGGGTATAGAGAGGAGTTTGGAGAAATAAAGTCAGTAGGATCTGAACTGGGTGGTGAGACCATAGGTGATGTAGGCGAGTCAGAAGAAGTAATTTAGGAGAAAGAAATAATGAGTTGGGATTTCATAGCAGTACAAGGGCCATTTGGGGGTACGAGTGAGGGTCCGGCGTGGGACGGTGAATCTCTTTTATTCACTCACATTCCTGAAAGCAAAATATATAGATTTAATCCCCAAACCAGTACTACTGAGGTGTTTAGAGAGAATACCAATTGCGCAAATGGATTAATGTTTGATGAATCTGGAAACTTGTATGCTTGTGAAGGGGGAGGAAGAAGAGTTGTTAGGTATGACGGTGACTCAACAGAGGTTTTAGCGGAATCATATGAAGGCAGCAGATTTAACGTTCCAAACGATTTGGCGATAGATACTCAAGGAAGGGTTTGGTTTACAGATCCTTTTTATGAAGGCGCAGGTGGCCCTTGGAGCGAAGATAGGTCGAATAAAGAACTGGACCATGACTCTGTCTTCAGAATAGATGTGACAGATGGGAAATCAACGGCTGTGAGCCGAGTTACCGAGGATACTACCCGGCCTAACGGTCTTCTGTTTTCCCTAGATTTCCAGACCTTGTATGTGGCTCAAAGTGGGCGATTACCGGAGGAAAAAAGACAGCTAAGGGCTTACCCGGTCAACCAGGATGGTTCTTTAGGCGACCATGAGGTGATACATGATTTTGGCGAACATAGAGGCATAGATGGGATGGTGCTCGATGCGGATGGAAATATCGTCGCTACAGCTGGATATAAGGCCGGTGGACCAGGCCCGATGGTATACGTATTCTCTGCGTCCGGAGAGGTACTGGAAACACATCCCACTCCGTTTGATAGGCCAACCAATTGTTCATTTGGCGGTGAGGATTTATCGACCTTGTATGTCACAACTGGGGATGGGTTTTTGTTACGAGCTTTCACTGAACGACAAGGACGACTTAGTTATCCCAAGATATAGTTCTGTCGTTATCAAAATGGGGAGGAAAATGATTTGAATGCCGATGTGATAGTAATAGGCGCTGGAATTGCAGGGTGCTCTGCGGCTTTTCACTTGTCTGAATCAGGAATGTCAACGTTGCTTTTGGATATGGGAGAGGTTTCCGGGGAGGCATCAGGAGTTAACATGGGAGGACTTGGTGGTGTGGGATGGGGTAATTCTCCTAAGTTGCAGGAATACCTGACAATGGGGAGCCTGAACATTTTCAAGCGACTTCAGATTGAGTTAGGCTACGACTTGGAATTTAGACAGTCAGGATCTTTCACGGCTATACATAACGAGCAGCAATATGCGTATGCCCAGAACAGGGTTATACAATCTCAAAAAGATGGTTTTAACCTACAATTATTGAGTTCTTACGAGGCGAAATCGATAGAGCCGGAATTGAACCTGGACTTACTTGGATATGTCTATGCCCCTACTAGAGGTCAGGCTGACCCTCTCAAGACAACTCGGGCATTTGGGCAAGCTGCTTTGAATGCAGGCACTAAAGTGCACACAAATACCCAAGTAATTGGTATGCGATCTCACCATGGAATATGGGAACTTGAGACAAATAACGGGAATTATGAGGCACAATTCGCTGTTATTGCCGCCGGGGCTTGGTGTAAAAATATTGGTGAAATGGTAGGCGCAAATATACCTATAGAACCGGTTGCGGGGCAGATGTGGTCTACAGACCCTTTGCCGCCGAGGGTTTTCAGCACAATATCGTCATTCGAATCTAGTTTTCATTGGAGTGAAAATCCGTACGTAGATAGCACTTCTCCACCTGAATTAACGCACTTTGGAGAACAAAGGGTAACTAGACACCTATATGGAAGACAACGTAAAAGTGGAGAAATTATCTTTGGCGGTGATCGCAGAAACGCCGGTTTCAATAAGAAAATAGACGCCGGCGGGGTGGAAGTTAACAAAGGACAGGCTACAGAAGTTCTTCCTTTATTATCTGGATTACCGATATCGACAACGTGGTCTGGATTGATGCCATTTTCAAAGGATGGCCAGCCAATTATCGGTAGGATACCCGGGAAGGATAATTTATTTGTGGTAACGGGACTCTGCTCTTCCGGTTTCGGAAGGGGACCTGGTGCTGGCATGTTGGTAGCTGATGTTGTTTCTCGTGGTGAATCTCACCCTGTATTGGTCGAATCAGACCCAGCTCGGTTTGCTGTGTAGACTGCGTATTACGACTCAAATATAATTTATATTCAAATGACAATTTAAAGGAAAACTGAAGAGGGACCAACTATGACGAGTGAAAGTATAAAAATCGGACTTGTTGGGGCTGGCGGGAATACAAGACTTAGGCATATACCTGGTCTTAATGCCATGGATAATGTAGTTGTAGACAGTGTTTGCAATAGAAGTATGGCCTCTGGACAAAGAGTCGCTGATGAATTTGGTATAGAGAAGGTTTATGACAATTGGATAGACGTCATGGAGGATCCTGATAATGATGCTGTATGCATAGGAACTTGGCCGTACATGCACTGTACCCTGGTACTTGCTGCTTTGGAAAATGGGAAACATGTTCAGACTGAGGCTAGAATGGCTACAAATGCCTCAGAGGCTCATATTATGTTGGAAGCTTCTAAGAATTTTCCGGACCTTGTTACCCAAATAGTTCCAGCACCCCACACCCTAAATTTAGATAAGACAATAAAAGCTCTTATTAAAGATGGATATCTGGGGGATATATTGTCGGTGGATGCGGCTATCACTCAGGGAGGGTTTGTTGATAAGGATAAGCCATATCATTGGCGCCAAAGTAGAGATTTCAGTA
>DTSF01000309.1 GCA_012965485.1 Dehalococcoidia bacterium | reverse complement strand
TGAATTTAAAGTCAAATCAAAAGGGGAAATACTCCAAGCTAGATTCTCAGGGAGCGCAATCATTAGTCAGTCAGAGAATATTCAAGCAAAACTTATAGTTTTAGAACATAAGGAACGCGATTTCAACAATTCATACGACAATATTTGTGAATATGTGGTCGGCAATGCAAAATGTGATGTAATTATGTGTGCAAACTCGGGTAAGCAGGCTTTAGGAATCAAATGACTCAAACTTCCGAAGGAAACTCAAATCCTGGTGTACAAAGATTGAAAAGGATTGCTGTCATTGGTTGCGGTTCATTAGGTACCCAAATAGCAATTGAATTATCGTCTTCCGGGAATATAGTAATCGTCATTGATAAAGACCCGAAATCATTTTCAGCACTGCCCTCCCACCTGCTTGAAAGTTCCAGGGTTGTGACTGCCATTGGAGACGGAACCCAAGAGATATCATTGAGACAGGCCGGAGTACAGGATGTAGATCTTCTGATAGCGGCAACTACGAGAGCATCTGTCAATTTAATGAGTGGTCAATTAGCGCGTCATGTCATGCGAATACCAGTAGTGGTGTGCTTAGTTAACGATTCCAACCTTTTGCCAATATATGAGAACCTTGGAATTAAAGTTATTAATCCTGATGGCTTGCTCATGGAAGCTATTAAGGACGGATTGGATTAATGAGAGGTAAACCTTGTACGCGATAGTTGTAGGGTGTGGCACCACTGGTATTAAAGTAGCAGAATGGTTGATGGCCTCCGGGGCTGAAGTAACTCTGATAGAGAAAATTGCTGAAAATCAGAAATTTGCGGACAATTTACTAGGTTCGGTAGTGGTTTTAGGCGATGGGACCATGATTGATACTCAAAATACCGCTGGGACAAAAAGAGCTGACCTTTTTATATCAACCTCAAGTTCTGATGAAGACAATATGCTTGCATGTCAAATAGCCAAGCACCATTTTGGAGTAGACAGAACTATCGCGATAAGTGGTAATTCAGACAATGCGAACCTGCTTAGCCTTCTAGGGATTGATATCGTGGTCGACGTGACAGAGCTTATAACCGAAAAAATTCAAAGCCTCGTCGCACCTATGCTTGTGGAGGATTTGTGAATAAAATCAATCGTAAAATAGCTTATCTTGGTCCTCCCGGAACTTACAGTGAGCAAGCAGCTAAACAGTGGAATAATGTTGATGAACTTTGGCCGGTTGAATCGATCCCGGCTGTTGCAAAATCAGTGGAAGAAGGAGAATCCTATCAGGGAGTTGTTCCGATAGAAAACAGCATTGAGGGTGGAGTTACTTTCACACTCGATTTACTCATTCACGATTCAATATTATCGATTTGTGGTGAAGTCATTGTTCCCATAAATCATTACTTGATGGCTCAGAAGGAAATCGATTTTGAAAGCATTACTACTGTATTTTCTCACCCGCAATCATTGGGCCAATGTAGGCAATTTCTTCTGAATAATATACCGCGAGCTACCCTTATGGCTTCTTTAAGCAATGCCAAGGCTGTTGAGGAAATGTTAGATTCGACTCCGAATTCAGCTGCCATATCTAGCGAAAGATCCGCTAATTTGTACGGAGCTACAATTCTGCAAAAAAATGTGGAGGACAACCCCAACAATGAAACACGATTTGTCATTCTCTCGCATGATGATCACGAAATAACTTCAAATGATAAAACCTCTCTTTGCTTTGAATTCGATGGTGATGGACCGGGCATACTTAGCGAGTCTTTGACAGAATTTGCAGCTAGAAATATCAATCTTGTAAAAATTGAGTCGAGACCTAATAAAAGACGTTTGGGCGGTTATGTTTTTCTGGTAGATATCGATGGGCACAGGAAAACGCCTGAAGTAAAACAGGCACTGGATTCTCTCCAAGAAAAAGTGTCCATGCTGAAAATCTTTGGTTCTTATCCTAAAGGTG
>DTSF01000308.1 GCA_012965485.1 Dehalococcoidia bacterium | reverse complement strand
CACCATTCGAACGTCATTAATATTTCAAAAAATTCCCAAGTAGTTCTTTCCCGTTTTCAGTCATAATAGATTCAGGATGGAACTGTATTCCTTCGACAGGATGATTCTTATGTCTCACGCCCATTATTAACCCATTTTCGGTCCAAGCGGTAATTTCCAAATCATCAGGAAGATCTTCCTTAAATATTGCAAGGGAATGGTAACGAACCGCATTGAATGGATTCGGTAATCCGTTAAACACTCCTTTGCCGTCATGTTGTACCGGCGAGGTCTTACCATGCATTATTTCTCCTGCGTTGCCTACTACACCACCGTACGAGTACCCAACACATTGATGGCCTAGACACACCCCGAGTGTTGGCGTAGTTGGACCAAAATGTTTTATAACATCGTTTGAAATACCGGCTTTCTCGGGTGTACATGGACCTGGAGATATAACTATTTTGTCAGGATCCATTTCAGTTATCTCTTCAAGAGTGATCTTATCGTTGCGTACAACTGAGATTTCAGCTCCCAGCTCGGCGAGATACTGATACAAGTTGTAAGTAAAGCTATCGTAATTATCTATCAGCAAAATCATTAGCGACCACCCAACTTGTTTTCGGCATCTTCTATCGCCCGCATTAAGGCCCCGGCCTTATGAATCGTTTCGTAAAATTCTGTCTCTGGCACGCTATCATAGACTATCCCTCCTCCTGCCTGAAAATGAGCAACACCATCTTTGAAAACTAGCGTCCTTATTGTGATTGCAGTATCCATATTTCCTACAAAATCAAAATAGCCAACTGCTCCGGCGTAGGGGCCTCTTGAATCCTCTTCCAATTCTGCAATTATCTCCATAGCCCTTATTTTTGGAGCACCAGATACAGTCCCTGCAGGGAAACACGCCCTAAGAGCGTCGTAATTTGAATATTCTGATTTTAATTTTCCTTCCACGTGGGACACTAAGTGCATAACATGGGAATATCTTTCTATTCCCATTATTTCTACCGCCTGTACCGTTCCCGGTTCGCTGACCCGGCCGATATCATTTCTACCAAGATCTAATAGCATTAGATGTTCAGCCCTCTCTTTTTCATCAGAACGTAATTCCTTTTCTAATCTACTGTCTTCCTCCGGATTATCCCCCCTTGGTCGGGTTCCTGCTATTGGATGTGTAGAAACCACACCATCTTCTACTTGTACCAACATTTCTGGTGAAGCTCCAACAATTTGAAATCCATTCAAATTCAGATAGTACATATATGGAGAGGGGTTTATCGCCCGAAGAGAGCGATAAATATGAAATGGATGAGCCGAAGAAGGCCTTGAAAACCGTTGAGAAACGACAACTTGGATGACATCCCCATCCACCACATATTTTTGACTATCCTCAACCATAGATCGATAATATTCAGGGGTCATATTGGAAATTCTATCCCCAGATTCAAAACCCGATTCGGTTGGAATATCGGCCGGGTCAAGCGGTGAGTTAAGTCTCTCTATAATTCCATCAATTCGCTCAATAGCTTTCACGTATTCATCTTCAATCGATCCTTTCAAATCGACATGGCTTACAACTTGAATCATATGGCGGACATGATCAAAAACCAGAAATGTTTTTGTCAACATAAAGACTGATTCAGGAACCTCGAGGATATCATCGTTACCCTGTGGTATGTTTTCAAAATATCGGGCGATCTCATAAGATAAATATCCCACCGCTCCTCCCGTAAAACGGGGTAAATATCCCGAATTAACGACCTTATATTTTGATAATAATGAGTCGATTATGGTAAGAGGATCCACTTCTCCATCTTTCCTTCCTGGGCCGGTCTCAATTACATCCTCAGGTTCAGTTCCTATAAAGCTATATCGAGCTAAATGTTCTCCTCCTTCCACACTTTCCAACAGAAACGAATAAGGAGGACGGGCAACTTTAAGGTAGGCTGAAACTGG
>DTSF01000307.1 GCA_012965485.1 Dehalococcoidia bacterium | reverse complement strand
CGTGTGATAGCGGATGGCAAAACAACATAAGGGGAATCTTTAATTTTTGTGTATATTGTCGCTACTGTATATTCCTCACCAACGAACAGGTTGGAGGTGTAAAGTGGGACCATCTCAATTGTTGGAAATACTTGGGCCTGAAAGGTGAAATCTCGAGTCAGATTATATTTAATATTGGGCCAGCCTAAATGGACTGACACTGAATATGTTCCCTCTGATAGAGGTGCGGGGATCTTCGCTGAGTAATACCCGTCACCGGATTTTGAATCACCATCAACTCCTTCGTCTTTCAATACATACGTTATAGAGGTGTTACCTGGGGTGACAACATCAGCACTGATAGACGCATCCTCGCCCATTATCGATATAACCTTGGCTTTCGTGACAAAAGCAGAAATAGTAGCTGCTTCATCTGTCGGTACCACTTCCGGCATGTGAAAGTTCAGGCCATATTTATTCGATGTTAAATACCATGATGATACAAGTCCGTTTATTCCTGTCACATCGACGTTCCAATTGCCGGGGGTAGGGTCATTAATTATCCATATCACAGCGTTGGGGGTTTCAAGTACAGAAGAAGAGGACCTGTCACCTGTGGAAGCTTCGAGCCCATCGGGGTTTTTAAGTCTAAAGGAACCGGCATTGCTTTCTCTGAAGAATAAAGCCATCACATATTCGGTACCAGGTAAAATTCCTATATCTGAGATTAGTAGATTGTTAAAAGTCAGCTTCTTTTCTCCAGAGGAGATTAATTTTCCTCGGTTATCAGCCGTTAATAAGTAGTCTGTAAATAATTTCAATCCTCCAATATCTTGTAATTGGAATATGTTTCCCTCAGAAGTAGTTGCAAGGCTAGTGGAAACTTCTAAATTGGAGGCCGGTATTCCTGACAATGCGAAAGCAGATATATGCCAGCCCCTTTCATAAAAAAGACCTGCTAAAGGGTCCAACCTATGGCCCACATAATCTTCATGGGTTGGATATTCGTTAGTACTGATGAGATATATTCCTGACCCAGGCGGGGCGTTTTCTATATCTAATAGGCCGTAAGATTCTCCAATTGTCTCATCGACTGCTACGCCCAAGGAGGAATTGGTTTCGGAATTTGAAATTATGTCCCGTACTTTTTTGGGGAACTCTACGAAATCGCTTTCCCCAGCCCTATAAGGCCCAATGTAATTGGCGGGTGAGTCCATTGTCATTAGATAGAAATCATCACCTTGTTTTATTGTCGACATGATTCCAATTATTGAATCCACCATTTCCATATGGGACTCTTTGGAAACCACAGAATTTGAGTCTATCCCAAGTATTACTATCCGATGGTCTGATTGAGCATTTTGATCGGCCGATATCTGTATTACGCTGTTGAGAGAGGCGAACACAAAGGCAATAAGAACGATACAGCTGAAAACGATCTTACTTGTTGTATTCATAAACCACTTTTGAGTTATACGCCTCGGGGCGCCTTTTTATAGGCAGCGATTTTTGGATTTATATAAAAATCGTGTTCTAACTTTATAGTAATTTATGTTAGATTGAACCTGTTGCAAGTTCAATCTAATTTAGGAACTATTTTTGCCGAACATGTATGAATGTTTGCAAGTGGTGCCGGTGTAATAGATATATGTATCGTCGGATGTGTAAACCATTTTCCTGTAATGTGCATTTAATGTGGATTCTTTTAGTGATAGGGAATTTATCTTGTAATGGAGAACATATGGATATAAGTGATGAGTCACTTGTGGAAGTTTCCGGCTCGGTTATTGAATTCAAGGCTCGTTCCCTTACGGAGATAGATTACCTCACCTTAGGGACTGCGGAGGGACAAATTTATAACTTAAAAGTCGGTAAAAATTTGGGGAAATTCACACCATCCCATATACGCCAACATATGGTGCATGGAGAATTAGTGGAAATATCATACTTTCGACGTGACGGTGAGAA
>DTSF01000306.1 GCA_012965485.1 Dehalococcoidia bacterium | reverse complement strand
GGTGCGTCCTGGTTCCCCGGCCGCAGCTGCCGGTTTAAAACTGCGTGATCGGATCTATGAAATCAACCGCCAACCTTTTCATGACAGCGATGAACTGCTATCGCTAGCCACCAGTTCGCCGCTGCCGATTCAACTGCTCGTCGAGCGAAACGGCAAATTAAGTTCAGTAGAACTTCCCGACCTTTTGAACCAGGACGCTGAGCAGGTCAAATCTGCCCCGCACAACGTGTATGAAACCCTTCCAGATAAAGAAGGGAGACCGGTAATGGGCCTTTTGGCACGGATCCCAAACCCGGAAATTGTCGACTATGCCTTTGATAGATGGGTCGCAATCGACTGCCAGACAGATGAAGAATGGGAAATTATTGTTGAAATTATTGCGGAAGAACGATTAGGGGATGAAAAATTCCAGGCAGCAGCAAATCGCAGAAAATATGTGGAAGAAATCGACCGGGTGATTTCAGAATGGGCCAAAAATCAAGATGCTGAAGAGATTTCTAGATCATTCCAAAATGCGGGGATCTGTGCTGCCCCGGTAATGTCTCCAGCCCTGTTGATGAGTGACGAGCATATGTTGGAGAGAGAAAGTTTCATAAAAGTGGCTCACGATGTCGCCGGAGAACATCTGGTATCAAGGCCGTCATGGCGTGCGAAAAGGCGGACAGAATTGCCGACAAAATCAGGTCCCTGTTTTGGCGCTGACAGTGATGAAATATTAGCTGAATTAGGCTATTCAGAGAAATATATTGAAGGCTTATATGAGAATGGAGTAACTTCCCGAAGTTTGCTGGGCGGAAGATAAATCCCTAAGGAACGTTGTAATGGAAAATGCGCAGGAAGTATGGATTATTAGCGGGGTTCCAGCAGCGGGTAAAACTAATACTTCAAAAGCACTTGCAAGAACCTTTGATAGGGCAGCTGTTATTAACAGAGATGAATTGCAAGCACAGATAATCTCAGGAAATGTATGGCCCGATGGAAGACCTGCACCTGAAGCAGATTTACAGATCGACCTGAACGTTCGAAACCAATGCGCCTTGGCCAATTCATATCTGTTGCACGGATTTGTACCAATATGTGACGATGTTGTCAGTAAACAACAACTCGATATATACCGCTCAGTATTGAATACCTCTGCTGTTTATCTGGTTACTCTACATCCTCCTTATCCTGTTGTCCGACAAAGAGACGCCGACAGGCCTGAGGGGGATAGATTTGGTAACCCTGTGCGATGGCACCTACTCTATCGATATATAGAGACCCTAAATGGGGTAGGGTTGTGGTTCGATAACTCAAATATGACGGTGCAGCAATCGGTCGAATACATATTGGACAATAAGACCAAATGTTTAGTTAGCTAAATGGGAGGCGTGACAAATGCCGAAATTGAGCAAAAATGGAATGGAAGAATTTCTGACCACCGGCGCAAAAATTCTTAAACTGGGAACTATTACTGAAAATGCCTATCCGTATGTAAATCCACTTTGGTACAGCTATGAAAACGATGTGTTTCTTGTAGCAGGTCGAAGCAAAGCAGTATGGGTGAGCCATATCAAGGAAAACACCAAAACATCGCTTTGTATCGACACTTACATAGCTCCCTACACAAGAGTTATAGCAGAAACAGACACTGAAATCCTGGACCCTGAATGGACAGGAGACTGGGAACACTGGGCCCACAGATACCTGGGAGAAGAAGAAGGACATCAGTACTACGAGAATACCAAACACATGCCTAGGGTATTGGTGCAGTTGACTCCCAGAAAACTGACCACATGGGCAGGCCCAGGCTGGCATCCACGTTATCAGGAACAGGGATAGGTAATTCCACTCTATCAGTATTCTCAATATCATTTATAATCGAGCAAAATTTAAATTTGGCAGGAGTTTTGAACTATGCGTTTATTTGGCTTAATCACACTTGCCCTTGGTTATAGTGAACAGGAAA
>DTSF01000305.1 GCA_012965485.1 Dehalococcoidia bacterium | reverse complement strand
ATTTTTGGAAAATCTCCATAATTTTATCCGAGATTCACTTACTCATTAACCCAACCCCTGTATTTCAGACCGTATTACAAACTGTTACTTGCCTCTGGGACATTATTTTGTATCCGTTTAGGAGTTTGGGTGACATTTAATGCATCCAGACCACGCCTTACTTGACCGAGTTGGTTAGACAACTGTTCCTCTATGGAAGATAAAACTTCCTTAGAATAACGATCTGCACCTTGACGCAGCTCAGCAGCTTGATTTTCAGCATCGTTTATCAATGCATATGCTCGACGCTGAGCGTCTTGAGTGACAGTTTGAACTTCGTCTTGGGCGCCGGTAACTAGTGTTTGGGCCTCGCCTGAAGCTGTAGCTACAATTTCTTCCCCTCTATTACTGGCCACTTTTAAGACTTCTGAATCTGAGACTTTTTCTTCTTGCTCAACTGAAGCCGCGGTTGACATCTGAGCAGCAGTGTTTCTTGCATCATCAAGAATTCTGGCTGCTTCCAACTGCGCCTGGCTGATGATACTGTCCTTCTGTGTAATTATGGTTTGGGCCTCTTCCACTCCTGATGGCATACTATTTTGTAGTTCAGACAGAAGAATCCCTAGCCTGTCAGCATCTACCATCGTTTTCCCCCGGAAACCTGGAACCCGTGTACCGTTTTTACTTACCTCGATTAGTTCGTTGACAAGTTGATTAAGATCCATAATTAGTATCCTCCTTGACTTATACTAAGCAAATCTAAATACGCTCTTTAAGTGCTTCCGCGACGTGAGGAGGCACCAAATTATCTACATTGGCCCCTAGACGGGCGACTTCTTTTATCCTACTGGAATATATAAACTGGTGCTCCAGTGCACTCATCATGCACACCACGTCAATATCAGGCGCCAAGTTTCGCCACATGAGGGCCATTTCAAATTCTTGTTCAAAATCGAATCCGGCTCGTAGACCCCGTAGTATCACCTCTGCCCCAACCTCACGGGCCACCGTGGGTGCTAAACCCGTAAATGAAACCACTTCTATGTTGGTTATCCCGTCCAGAGACTCTTGAAATAAGGCAACTCTTTCTTCTGTATCAAACATTAAATTTTTCGGCGGAGCCTTGTAAACTCCCACTATCACTCGATCAAAAAGTCGAGATGCCCGCTTAGCAACATCAATGTGCCCATTATGGGCCGGATCGAAACTTCCTGGATAAAATGCTTTAGCCACTTACAACCTCATATATACTTATTTTAGAATCCCCGTAGCCTTTATTGTTAATTCTATTCATATTTCCGTAAAATGAGTGTAAGTCCAGATCGGATCTATGCTCCGCTACCACCCTACCTCCCTTATTGACGAATCCAGATTTTCCAACTTCCAACATTACTCTATCCCAATTATCAAGTTCAAAGGGAGGGTCCAAAAATACCATGTCATACCCCCCTTCCGATTGCTCAACAAACTTAAAGGATTCGCCTCGATGCACTTCTCCCACTTTATCCAGACCCATAATTTTCAAATTATCTGATATCAACCTGCAATTTCGTCTAGTTCTTTCCACAAAATCACATTTCAAGGCTCCACGACTGATAGCTTCTATTCCCAAAGCCCCGGTACAAGAATAAAGATCCAGCACCCTGCTATCCACCACGGTATCCCCCAACATTGAAAAGAGTGCCAACTTTACCTTTTGTGTGGTTGGCCTAACACCTTTTCCTCCGGCGGGAGAACCTATTGACCTGCCTTTTAGGTAACCACCCGATATCTTTATCACCTAGACAGATCCTTCAGTCATCTAAAATAAACCCACTTACTGGATGGTAACAATTCACAACTGGTTCGGAAAGCAAAATATGTGCTTTTTTAAGGGCAATATTTATGAAAAACATTTATACCTCTAATGTTTGATCAATCCGATGTTTTACATGTACTTTTGGGGCAGTTAAAATTAGCTTTGAATTTAA
>DTSF01000304.1 GCA_012965485.1 Dehalococcoidia bacterium | reverse complement strand
GAAACACCTCTCACTGTACTTGCCCGAAAAACCAGTCCCTCTACAACATATCGATCCGGGAGTACAGGATGGAAACCAGGGATGGACTTCTTGACCGGCTTTATTTTTCTCTGGGATACAACTTTTGAAGAATCTCATGTCATGTCCATAGGTACGAGGAGGTCTCACAGGAGGAAGGGAATTGGAGAACTTCTTCTATACTCGGCCGCAATAAACTCAATTAAAAAAGGGGCCAGGTCGTTAACCCTCGAAGTTAGAGTTTCAAATGTGCCAGCTATATCACTATATAAAAAATATGGGATGACTACACAAGGGTTAAGAAAATCCTATTATATTGACAACCATGAGGATGCCAAAATCATGACTGTAGATGATATTCAGTCCCTAGATTACAGAAATTTACTGAATGACAGACGGGTACGGTTGGAAGAGCGTCTCAAAAACTAATTTTCATTTTTTCTAGATTCGCTTTTACTGAGGAAGTAGTGTCATGTTATACTTTCCCGGCGTTTTTTCAATTGCAAAACACAGTTATATAATCATGGTTTAAGGGCTTCAAAATAGTCAAACAACCTATCGCATTGAAAGGAAAATACATGGTCGAAGAGGCTGTTGAGGTAGATACAATCCAAGATCAGGATGTTGCACCAATAACGATGAAATCTCTTTTAGAGGCTGGAGTTCATTTTGGCCACCAAAAAAGGCGATGGAATCCAAAGATGAACCGGTATATTTTCACTCACAGAAATGGTATCCATATAATTGATCTACAGAAGACTTTAAATTTGGTAGAAGAAGCCGCAGCATTTCTGAGTGAAGTAGCTGCGAGTGGAAGAAAGATTCTGATGGTAGGGACAAAAAAACAAGCGCAAGATACGATAGTTACTGAAGCTGAAAGAAGTAATTCCTTACACATATCCAATAGATGGCTAGGAGGAACCCTGACCAATTTCAAAACTATTCAGAAAAGAATTGACTATCTGATAGATTTGGAAACTCGGCGCGATCAAGGGGCCTTTGAAAATCTTACAAAAAAAGAGTCTCTGAAAATTGACGAGAAGATAAATAAATTAAATAGAAACCTCTCCGGAATAAAGGAAATGACCGAAATGCCGGGGGCAATGTTCATAATCGACGTTGGAAGGGAAGAGATAGCTGTAGCGGAAGCTAAACGGGTTGGAATACCGATAGTCGCATTGGTAGATTCCGACGGTGATCCTGACGATATTGACCACCCAATCCCAGGAAATGATGATGCAATAAGATCTGTCAGATTAATCACAGGAAGAATGTCTGATGCCATTATAGATGGGTACCACCAAAGGAACGCTGAGCACTCTGATGATCCTACAGACGCAAATCAGGAATCGAGTCCTAGAATGGTCACATACTCCACAGTTACCATAGAAGAATCGATTCCTGAGGAAACGGAAGTTGCAGAAGGAAAAGTCATCGAAGCAGAAGAAAACCCTGAAAGTGATGATTCAGGACCCGAACCTTCACAAACCGACAAGGAAGTAAATTCTGCTGAAATTGAAGAAAAGTTACCCAGCCCTGAAAATTCTGTGAGTTCAGGCGCTATTGAAGAAGAATCTGAGCCTGACGAAAAAACCAGCTGACCGTAAAAATCTCATTTAACTAAATTTCAAGGGAGAAACCGTGCCTGCTCGTACTACTCAATTAATCAAAGAGTTGCGCGCCCGAACAAGTGCTGGCGTTATGGATTGCAAAAAGGCTTTGGAAGAAAGTAAAGGGGATGTAGACAAAGCTGAATCCGTCCTGAAGGAGAAAGGGGTTGCATCAGCTGCGAAAAAAGCAGGTCGGAAAACAGATCAAGGACTAATCGATACCTACATACACAGTGGCGGTAGGATAGGGGCCATGATAGAGATAAACTGCGAGACTGATTTTGTGGCTCGAACAGATGCTTTTCAAGGATTTGTTGAGGAACTTGCCCAACATCT
>DTSF01000303.1 GCA_012965485.1 Dehalococcoidia bacterium | reverse complement strand
GCTGCATTCATTCGTAGAGGTAGACATGAATTATTTTACGGCGGTTTTCCCCGAGGCAACAGGACCGTCTATTGCTATTTGAAATTTCATTAATTAGCTTCCGTCTTAATAACTGTAATCCTAAATGTTGAAATAAGATTTTATGGTAGATTTGAAGTTGGGATCGTAAGAATATATAGATCCTTCCTTTTCTCTTATCTCTCTTGATACAAGGATCTCTCGGGTGTCTAATTTAATATTGTCAACTACTGCTTTTTCATTAATGAGCGTATCGTAGGAGTCATCGTTCAATCCTAGGTAATTTTTCAATATAGATTCGTTATGCTGCCCAAATAAAGGTGCCCCCTTCATCTTGACATCTGAACCCGGCGACATTTTCCATGGTTTCCCAGGATATGGCAGTGTAGGAACTTCACTTTCTGGATGATGAGGAACAATTTCAAAAAAATCTCTCTGGTTCAAATGTTCATTAAAAAGCAGTTCTTTACCATTCAGCACCGCTCCTGCGGCTACTCCCTCTTTTTGCAAAGTATTCATTAATTCAACATTGTTCCACGACAGGGTTTTTGAAGATATCAATTTGTCTAATTCTGTTCGGTTGCGTATGCGAGACTCATTGGATTGAAATCGATTGTCACTCCCAGTTTCTGGAAACAACAAATTTGATAATGACTTCCATTGATCCTGTGAATTAGCAGCGATGGTTATCCATTTATCTTGACCTTCGCATGGATAACAACCATGCGGAGATATGTTGGGATGCGAGTTTCCTATTCGCTTAACTATTCTTTTGTTGGCTGTGTACTCGAGTATAGTTTCCGGAATAGTCGATGTAACGCATTCTGCTTGCGAGACCTCAATAAACTGACCTTCACCTTCTTTTAGCCTATGTATAAGCGCTGCCATTACAGCAAAGACCGTGTGCTCGGCGGCAGTGTAATCCGGATAGGGTATTTCTGGTTGAGCCGGCGGGCCATTTTCATAGCCGGTTGCAGCCGCAAGTCCTGAGGCGGCCTCAGTACCAAACCCTATCGCTCCAAAACTCGACCATGGTCCTGTGTGGCCATAGCCCGTTGATGAAATGACGATTATATCTGGCCGTATTTTTTGGAGATGCTCGTACTCTAAGCCGAATTTTTTCATGACCCTAGGGGTGAAATTGCATGCAAAGACATCGCTTATGCTGATCAAATCGTACAAATATTGGAGGCCACTTTTATTGTCTAATTCTAGTCCAAGGCTGAGTTTGTTTCTGTTTTGCTCATTGAAATTTAAGGCTCGATTCCAATATTTTCCATCCCGTCTTTCATCATAAAAATCAGAAAGCCTGTAAGCATCCGGCCGTTTAGCCGATTCCAGTCTGATAATCTCTGCACCCATGTCGGATAGCAGTTTTGTGGCGTATGGCACGGCTATTAGTTGGCCCAGTTCGACTATCCGAACACCGCTTAAAATACCATTATCTTTCATTTGGCCGCCTAACATCCTGAAATTTATCGACAGGTAATTTCAACCTTTCTATTAGTATTTCCTCAGTATGTTGCCCCAATGTGGGTGCAGGGTTTTGTACATTCCAAGGAGTTTTGGATAACTTAAAAGGGCTTCCGGGAAATTTTGGTTTATTTGAACCGGAATTACCAATAGCCTGAAAATATTGATCATGTTCATATTGCGGGTTTTTAATGAGGTCTGCTGCGTCTTGTACTAATCCGTAAACTAGTTCACGGTGAGAGTGGGCTCCGTAAAATAATTCATGTCTACCTCTACGAATGAATGCAGCTCTTACCAAATTCTCAAATTCCTCGGCATGTTGTCTTCGTCCTTCAGGCGTTTGAAATTTAGCATCGGACAGACTGTCATCTTCAAGGAGATTGGCAGTTTTGCTCCACTCGGTAGGCCCGAAAGTGATTGGGACGATATATCCGTCTTTGACTTGTATAGGTGCCCGAGGAAGTTCTCCATTCC
>DTSF01000302.1 GCA_012965485.1 Dehalococcoidia bacterium | reverse complement strand
GACGGATGGCGTTTAGGGTAATAGATTCTGAAACCGGTAAAATAATAATGGATGCTGGGGATATCACGTCATTGATTGCAATGATAGAAGAACTGGGCGACCAATATGAAGTCAAGCGGTTAGATATTTCTTAAAAGATATGGGAGAAAATTTAGAAAGTCACTGAGGGGTCCGGACCCCCCTTAGACAAAGGCAAGCCGGATGAGGAAGCCTGAAGTCTTAAATTAAACAAAGGCGTCAGGGTTTAGAGTTTTGTCAGTGTTTCATTCTACATCCTCCAGAACGTCAAACACGACCTTACCTGCAACCAGCGCTTCATAGAACTCATCCTGCACGAAATGTTATATCTAATCCACAGTTAGGTTAATGTGTCAAAATATCAGGGTACATACCGATACAAAGCGACAGGAGAGGAAATTGAGAGGGCCATGAGGGATCTTTCTTGGACTGTTGAGGAAAAGGGTAATTCATTTGGGTTTTCCCTGAGAGGCCTTGGAGCGTGGAGGAGCGTTTCTGATACTAACTCCTCTAATTTGATTTATGCCAAAGTGGGAGTTAACCTTTGGTCGTGGGGGGAAAGAATTACAGTTAATTTGGCTAAAAAGACTATTAAGAGTGAGGCTGCAGTACTGCTTGATTTTGGAAAGAACAAAGAAAATGTAAATAAACTTAAGGAGCAAATAGATAGCGATAGTGCATCGGCTCAAAAAGCGACTAAAGCGGCTGCAACACGTGAGAGAAAGGCGACCTTAGAATCGCTAATCGAGACTCTGGGTGATGATAATGCGAATGTACGCAGGGATGCTTCTCTGGCACTGGTAGAGATTGGCAAACCTGCTGTGCCTTCTCTCATAAAGGCGTTGGGACATCATAAAAAATTCGTATACATGGGTGCCGGATGGGCCCTATGGAAGATTGGTGAGCCTTCTGTGAAGGCACTCATCAAGGCGCTGAAGAATGATAGTATAACGGTCCGCAGGCAAGCCGCGACGGCGCTGGGAATGATTGGAGACACGCGTGCGGTAGAGCCTCTCATTAAGGCGCTAGAGGACAGTAGTGAAGGTGTCCGGAGGGATGCTGCTACATCGCTGGCGTTTCTCGGGCATGAGTTGCAGGATGAAAGGGTTCGCGAAGGTGCTGCAAGAACTTTGGAAGATCTTGAGTCCATACGTAAAGATCTTGGAGTCACTGATTTTGCTCAGTCTGAGTCAGAAATTTTGCGTGAAGGTCTCAGGAAGACAGACACAAAGACTAGATTAAAAGAGGCAAAGGAATTGTTCGATGAAGAACTTATTGACGAGGAAGAATATAAGCAAATGAAAAAGGATATACTACGTGATGAAAAATAAATATGCGCCCATTCAAAAAGAAGTCAAGAGTAACCGGTAAGAAACAATGATTCTTCCAGATGTAATTTGCAAAGTAGAAAAATCCCGTAACAGATATATCGCCTGGTCTTCCGATGGTACCAACTACTCGTCTGACATAACTTCTAGTTGTAGGAAAAACGCATTTAAAGGACGATATTATTTGGGGCGTTTCCCATCAAACCGCACCAAAAGCGGATCTTCCTGGAGACGTGTTACAGATGATGTAATTGAGGTTATTGGGGGTAAAGATGAAATTTTATCCAGTTTTGCTGGTCTCAGTACGAGGAAAAAACATCCAATAAATATTACGTCCTCTGTGATTCGCAGGGCGGCCACTATTCCTACTAAGCCAAGCGCGAGAACCCTCAAAGAAGAAAAAAAGGAATTTTACGGGTTGTTCTGGTTTTCTTTAGTTATTGCATTTGTATTTTACCTTCTTCCAACCAAATATTTTCTGGGCAGTACTGGTCAAATTTGTTGCGTATCTCTTTTTTTCGTCGGTTCGATTATCATGCTGGCCGCAGGTGTTCGAGCCAAAGATGGTGATGGCCTTACAAATGCATGGAAGCAATATGAAAAAGATCTTGATGCCTATTTTGAGGCAAAGGCAGCTGT
>DTSF01000301.1 GCA_012965485.1 Dehalococcoidia bacterium | reverse complement strand
ATTCGTACCTGCATTGTAGGGTAAATTGGCAACCAATTTAAATTGAGTTGTGTTGGCTATGTAGTTTTTTAGATCGACGGTGCGGGCATCCCCTTCGACAATTTCTAATTTAGGATTTGAGGCTATGTCTGTTAAAGGCCCTATTACTAAATCATGATCCAATTCTATTGCTGTTACAGAACATCCCTTTAGTAAAAGCTTTTTGGTTAGGTGTCCCTTTCCTGGACCGATTTCCAAAATATGGTCGTTTTCATCCACTTTGGCGGCATTCACAATTTTCCTTAATACGTTACCGTCGTGGAGAAAGTGCTGGCCTAGGGATTTTTTTGCTGAATTAATTGAGTGGGCCATATTTTCCAAATGTGATTAAGGGGAACATATAATATTTTCATAAACGGGCCGTGCACCTTTCTTTGATGGGAAGAAACAACATATACAATTAGCATGGCTCTAATCAGGCTTCCCTACGGCGCCCGAGAGTATCTGCTTACCGCTGCTTTCTTCCGAACCTGACGGAGTTCGCAGGCTCTCGCCGCGCAGGACCCGACTATCAACACCTATACAAATTGCAAGAGGCAATTTCTCACACACCTATGATAGGAATTCAGCCTCGCTAGAGCGGTTTGCGAATACAGGGCACCGCTAACTCCCCGCCTAGCACGACCCACATCCATACTAGGTCAGTGAAATAAGGGTGTCAACGGATAAATTAAAGGGAGTTCGGGGTGATATGGTGGGGAAGGAGGGACTCGAACCCACACGCCTCTCGGCACTAGATCCTAAATCTAGCTCGTCTACCAATTCCGACACTTCCCCGACTGGGGTAAATTATACAGTAGGCGTATTAATTAAAGGGAGTAACTTGAGAAATTCATTGATCTTTTCTACAGTTGTCGGAATATCAGGCGGTTTCTTAGCAATAACTTAAGGAGAGGTAATGAGTACAATTCAAATCACTCAGTCCGATCTGCAGGCTTCTTTGCCTGACACGACTTCAGACTTTCAGATAGATCATATAAGAAATGAAATTTCCATAACAAGAGATATACATGGAATTCCTCATGTAACGGGTTCGAACAGCTATGATGCTTTTTTCGGCCAAGGGTTTGCCACCGCTCAAGATCGGCTATGGCACATGGAATTTGACAGACGTAAGGCCTTCGGTAGATGGGCTGAATTGGTGGGCGAACCAGGCTTAGAGTCGGACATAACAATGCGAAAATTCCAGATAGAAGATTCAGTAATTGATGATCTAACACATTTAAATTCTCAAACCCTGTTGATGCTAACGGCCTACTCCGATGGGGTAAATTCTTTTATCAGAAGTACTTCTTCCTTACCGGTTGAATACAAACTCACAAATTCGAAACCTGAACCTTGGTCGCTGAAAGATTGTTTAGCCGTGTATAAAGTCAGACATATTATGATGGGGGTTTTTGAAGGAAAGTATTGGCGTGCCCAACTCTTAAACAATTTAGGTCCAGATCGGACAGCTGATTTGTTGAAAGGGTATCAGCCAGGCCATTTGCTGATTGTTCCTCCTTTAGATACCTATACTGGACCTGATCTAGATGGTCTTGAAAGTCTGCGATCATCGATTGAATCGATTGCAGGGATGCAAGAAGATCCTGAAGCTGGAAGCAATAGTTGGGCCTTACACGGTACTAAGACAAGCTCGGGTAAACCTTTGCTTGCAGGCGATCCTCACAGAGGTCTTGATACCCCAAATTGTTATTACCAGAATCAGATCACGTGTCCAGATTTTGATGTTGTTGGCCTATCATTCCCTGGCTGTCCCGGATTTCCACATTTCGGACACAACGAAAAAGTTGCTTGGTGTGTCACCCATGCTATGGCTGATTATCAAGATCTGTATATCGAAAAAATAGTACCTGATTCCAGTGGCGCCACCTATGCATGGAAAGATCAAGAGTTAGAGCTAGGGTTGAAAAAAGAATCCATAAAGATTGCAGGCCCTCTATTCTCTCAACGATACGTTTCGCTCTAAATTC
>DTSF01000300.1 GCA_012965485.1 Dehalococcoidia bacterium | reverse complement strand
AACACGGCTGCAGATGATCTAGGCTATTTAACGCCTAGATCACCTACAGCCGTTGGCGGACCATGTGATCTCAACCTAAGGAGTTTTGTAATATCCTAAGATTCCTCGTCATAAGACTGACTTTCATTGCCGTTACTCTTTTCTTTGTTTCAGTAGCTATATTTACAGCTACTGAGTTTCTACCCGGAGACGCCGCTTCTCTCCTTTTAGGCCAACAAGCCACAGAGAGTAATTTGAAAAACCTGCGCCATAACATGGGGCTTGACCGGCACCCAGCAGAAAGATATGCAGTGTGGATCAAAAATGCTGTACAGGGCGATTTGGGAATGGCTGCTCGAGGCGGTATTTCAATAAACAGCGTGGTTAAAAGTAGGCTTCCAAACTCAGCTCTCCTTGCGGCGGTGGCATTCATTATAGCGGTCCCAACTTCATTGTTTGCAGGAGTCTTGGCAGGTACTAGACCAGACACAAAACTCGACAGGATACTCAGCATAGGCAGTCTCCTTGCAATTTCGATTCCAGAATTTATTGTTGGCGTCATTTTAATGATGGTTTTTGCCACCAAACTTGGTTGGTTTCCGTCCTCCAGTATTTTGCTTCCTGGAGAAAGTATTTTGGGTTCCCCCAAGATATTAGTTCTCCCAACCCTCACTATCACTGGGGCTTTATTTGCATATATATTACGCATGGCTCGAGCCAACGTAATAGAGGTTATGGAAAGCAATTACGTTAGGACTGCCATATTAAAAGGTCTCAGTATGAGACAGGTTGTGTTTAAACATGTCTTACCGAATGCTCTGATCCCCACTATTACCGTAATTGCAAACAACGTGGGGTGGATGTTTGGGGGAATCATTATTGTTGAATTCGTTTTTGCATACCCAGGTATTGGAAGCCTGCTGATTATGGCCATCGATACACGAGACATGCGAATGCTTCAATCTACAGCGTTAGTAATAGCTTCCATATATGCATTCGCGAACCTCGGGGCGGACCTACTTTACGGCTTATTAAATCCTAGAGTTAGAGTAGGACAATAAAATGAATGCGAGCGCTGTGAAAGGAAAGTCAAATGTCACTCAAATGTTGGTGACTATTCTTGAAAAGATCGCGGACCTATTCAAAATACCACTTCGTACAAACAGCGGCCGAATAGGGTTGGCGATTTTAGCCGTTTATTCCATCGCAGTTATTTTTGGCCCATGGCTAACCCCTTATATTCCGACAGAATACGATTTGGACCATCGATTTGAATCTCCATCACTAAATCACCTTTTTGGTACTGATCATAATGGTCGAGACGTTTTAAGTAGGGTCATAGCCGGCGCCAGATCTATAGTTTTTATTTCTGTAATAGGTACAGCTTTGGGAATTTTCCTTGGAACTATGATTGGGATCACGAGCGGATATCTAGGAGGATGGTTTGACCAAATAGCTATGAGGGCTATGGATTTTCTATTGTCCTTCCCGTCCTTACTGTTAGCTTTATTATTGATAACGATCGGCCTGCAGAGAACAGCACTAGACGAATCGTGGCTGATAACAGCTGTGATAGGAATAGCATTTACCCCTAATAACAGCCGTGTTATTAGAAGTGCTGCTCTCACAATAAAACCACTAGAATTCGTTGAAAATGCACGTCTTAGAGGTGAACCGTTATACCACATCGTGCTTAAGGAAATTTTGCCAAACATAATTCCTGTAATTGGAGTTGAGGCAAGTCTAAGGCTCAGTTTCGCTTTATTGTTGACCGCATCTCTAGGATTCCTAGGACTCGGAGTGCAGCCACCGCAACCAGACTGGGGGCTTATGGTCAATGAAAGCCGAAGTCATTTAGCTCTAGCACCTTGGGCCTCGCTGGCTCCTGCATTCGCGATGGGTACACTTGTCATAGGGGTTAATTTATTCGCTGACGGTATCAGACAATCTCTTCAACTCCCTGAGGATCGAGGTCAGAAATAATGAATAAAGAACCATTGCTTAAAGTAGAAAAACTATCAGTAACATTCTTTAC
>DTSF01000299.1 GCA_012965485.1 Dehalococcoidia bacterium | reverse complement strand
GCCTGTCATGGAGATGTACTGCAGGGCCCTAGCTGGTGCTGAAATTAAATTATCCCCAACTGATGCACTGGTTGAAAAAAACATTGGTTGGGTTTCCAACGAGTCGCCTACCACAGAAGGATCTACCGTATTTGTTCCCACTTTGGTTGATAGATATGGGACCAAGGAAGAAAATTATGCTTGGTTCAAAGTAGTTTCTACTCATCAAGTAGCCCATTTGGAATTTGGTAGCTTCATATTTGAATTTGAAAAACCGTCGGGGCTGTTTGAAAATCTTCGCCTGGGCCTGGAAACAAGAAGGATAGAGGCCCTAAGAGAAAACCAAAATAATGGACCTGCTGTCGATGATGATGTAGCTGACTCGGATTCTCCTGGCAATGAATTGAATGAATCACATACAGGGTTGGAGAGAGCTTGGCTAACAGATATGCAAAGATTTTTTGATCTGTTTGAAGATCGGAAATTGTCTCTTGATATTTTTACAGTTGTGGAGGATGGACGTCTTGATGCAAGAGTCAAAAACGAATACCCCGGGATCAAATCTTCATATACCCAGGTTCAAAGTGATTCGAATGAAAATCGACCTGATATAAAGGAACTTCCAGCCCGGGAGGCCATGGTTGAATTTATGGTGAGGCTGAGCCTCCAACAATATGAGGGAGTCGTCGCACCATCAAAATACAACAAGGAAGCTTCTCAGGTAGCACAAATTGCGCGTAGAGTTTTGGTGCCCGATGCAACTGTTGAGGATACCGCGGAAGCAACCTTAAGGATATACGCAATCATTTCTGCCATACCAAACGAAGAAATACCTCCTGATGACTGGAACGATATGGATTTTGATGAAGAGGATGATGAAGATTATGTTGATCCTGAGGATATGGAGAACCTTTTACAGCAGATAGGTATGGGCATGGAAATGGAACTTCGGCCTGAAGGTGAAGAAGAATACGAATCCATTCAGGAAGTGGAATACCGTGGAGACTTCAAACCTGAATTGGCTCAGTTGATGACCGAGTTAAGAATGCAACAGCAAGACGAGATGGGCCAAGGTCAAGGGGAACCTTTGACACAAGAACAGCTCCAAGAACTTTTGGAGAATAGCGCCGAACTCGATTTACAGGCGACGGAAGGTGAAATTCAAGAATCAAGTGGGATGTTTGCAGATAATATTATGAAGGAAGCTGGGGCTAATATGCCCCAATCCCCCGACGATTCGCAAGGGCCCTTTGTTCATGTAGATGAAGAGGGAGGGGAATTGGAACCTGCTGAACCCGAGACATTTGTCTACGACGAATGGGACTTTAGGGCGGACGATTACAAACCTAGATGGTGTGTAGTGAGGCAAAAGATGATGCAGGAGGGTGATCCGGCATACTTCGGAGCAACCCTGAACGAATATAGTACCTTAGTCACTAGGATCCGAAGACAATTTGAGATGATGGTCCCCGAAATGTTTAGGAAAGAAAGAAAGTTAATAGACGGGGAAGACATAGATATCGACGATGTCATAGAGAATATGGTGGACATAAAAACCGGGGTCAGCCCAGATGAAAAATTTTACTGGCGACGAAATAAAGTCCAACGTGAGGTGGCGGTAGCTTTCCTTTTAGATATCAGTGCCTCTACGGCAGAGGCCATAGATGAAGGCAAAAACAAACAAGATGACTGGGACGCTCCTGATGATCCGGTAGAATACATGGTTTGGCTGAGAACTAGGCGTGGGGAGCAGATGAGAAGATCCTATAAAAGAATCATTGACATGGAAAAAGAATCTATGGTGCTTCTCATAAATGCTTTGGAGGCAATAGGAGATACCTATGGGATATATGGTTTTTCTGGATACGGAAGGGAGAATGTAGAGTTTTATACCGTAAAAGACCTTCACGAGAATTTTTCAGATAAAGTCAAACGTAGAATTGACCGAATCGCTCCTCTGCATGCAACAAGAATGGGCCCGGCAATAAGGCACGCAACATATAAATTGGATAACACTGACGCAAGGACAAAAATACTGTTCTTGATTAGTGATGGTCGCCCTCAGGATCGTGGCTATAGTAGGGAAGGGGTGGAAAAAGAATATGCTGTCCACGACACCAAAAAGGCATTGGATGAAGCGAAAATACAGGGAATTAACTCTTTTTGTCTGACTGTTGATAAGAATGGGCATGATTACTTGAAGACAATGTGTTCTGATATGGGGTATGAAATATTGGACGACATTAATGACTTACCAGAACGCCTGTTGGTTCTGTACCGACGATTGACTATGTAGGTATATGTGACTGGCCTAGTTACTAAAACCAATACCTACGTCATAATCTGGTAACTCTAGACTAGAAGTGTAGCCATTTAAACGTTTCAGAATTCCCCTTAGATCTAAAAGATCGTGGTGATATCATGTTCCCGTGTTTGGTAGGGTTGAACCCAACCTTATATTGAAAAATTAATTTACTGTGCTTATTGAGGGAGGGAATCTATGTCAGAGGCTTCAAGGTTACTAAAACTGAAAAAACTTGGTCAATCAGTTTGGTATGACAATATAAGTAGAGATCTGCTGCTGTCTGGTGGCCTGAAAGAGATATTAGGTTGGGGAGTTGTTGGTCTGACATCCAACCCTAGTATATTTGAGAAAGCTATTTCTTCCTCAAATATATATGACTTTGATATACAAAGTATGAAGGATAAAAAATATTCTAACTTAGAAATATTTGAAAAACTGGCAATTGGAGACATTCAAAACGCCGCTGATCTTCTGTCCACTATATATAGATCAACTGAAGGTGAAAATGGTTATGTTTCCCTAGAAGTAAACCCACATCTAGCAAATGATACAAAGGGCACAATAGGCGAGGCTAAAAGGCTATATTCTGAAGTTGACCGTCAAAATTTGATGATAAAGGTGCCTGCCACTAAAGCCGGGATTCCAGCTATACATGAATTGATATCCGTTGGCATTAGTGTCAATGTGACCTTAATATTTTCTCTACAAATGTATGATTTAGTCAGAGAGGCCTATATCAGTGGTCTTGAGCAGTTTCATAAAAATACGACCGACCTTTCTAAAGTCGCTTCAGTGGCTTCTTTTTTTGTTAGCAGGGTAGATACGGCCGTCGATAAAAAATTACTGGAAAACGGATTCATAGCTGAGGAATTTTCAGGTCGTGCAGGAATCGCAAATGCCAAGATAGCCTATGGCGAATTTGAGAAAACCTTCTCCTCCGAACGCTACCTCAAACTTCGGGATGCAGGTGCCAAAATTCAGAGACCTCTATGGGCTAGTACTAGTATGAAGAATCCAGATATGCGAGATGTTTTATATGTTGAAAATTTAATAGGCCCAAATACTGTAAACACTATGCCGGATGTCACTTTAAACGCATTTATTGACCATGGGATAGCTGAAACTACTATCAATGAACAAGTAAATGATTCCTATGCACATATGGAAAAACTATCCTCAGCGGGTATAGACCTTGCAGAAATAACCGACACTTTACTTGAAGATGGTGTGAAAGCATTTGCAGATTCCTTTGATAATCTCCTGCAAAATATATCTCTCAAGAGATCCATGTTGTCAGTCAGTTGATGATTATTCTGGATTATGCACCTTAAACAGGATTTTCCTAATTGGGACGAAGAGGTACTAATAGGTAGTATTGGTAAGTTTTGGGAATCTGCTGAAAGATCAATATCTAAGGATGATGACATTTTCATATCGAATTGGTTAGGTTGGTCAGTTGGCTGCGATTGGACTTCAGATGAGAAAAGACAATATCTAGAACTTGCAAACGATATATACCAGGAGGATTTCCACTACATATTGTTGATCGGGGTTGGAGGTAGTAGTGCAGGTGCCAGAGCAATAGTTTCGTTAGGTGAAAACAGTCCCAAATTTATCTTTGTTGATTCTGTGGTTCCTTCTGTTGTTGAAAAAATATTAGCTGAAGTTGGGAACCAAAAAGCCCTTTTGGTGATTTCTTCCAAATCAGGAACAACATTAGAAACTATCACACTAGCTAATCACTTTTTGGATAAATTGGGGGATTCACGGGAGTCGTTGAAATGTAAAAAAAATGTGATTGCTATAACGGACCCTGGAACTTTCCTTGAAAAAATGGCGATCAAACAGAATTTTAGAAGTATTATCCATGGTAAACCTGACATTGGTGGCAGGTTTTCAGAATTATCTTCCTTCGGCTTGTTTCCGGCCTTACTTAATAAAACAGATATATCAGCAGTTATCGACTCCGCCAATGAAATGGCATCTTTATGCCGTACAGTTAGCCTAGAAGAAAATCCTGCAATACCTTTGGTAGAATTCCTGCTTCAAAACCTGAGGCATAGCAGAGATAAGCTGTATGTATATTTGCCTGAATCACTAAGTAATTTTTCTATGTGGCTTGAACAATTGTTATCTGAGAGTTTGGGAAAAGACGGTGTTGGGATCGTTCCGATCGTCGGTGATTCCGATTTGGTATCTCCTTCCGTAGATGTCTGTTCGGTCATGTATCAGGATTTATCAATGGAAGATGCATCAGCTCAAATTCTCAGACAGTATTTTGAAGACAATGCTATCCCCATATTTAATATAGAGGTAGATAAACCAGAGTCGCTTGGAGGGGAATTTTTTAGATGGAAAATGTCGGTGGTTTTGATGGCATCTTCAATGAATATAAACCCATTTGATCAACCTCAAGTACAGAGTTCTAAAGATAAAACTAGTGAGATGCTTGATTATTTCACTAATCATGGGAAATTGCCGCCTACTTGTTCAACTTTGACTCTGCCCGAATGGATAGCACAGATAAAAAATGATAGCTACATCGCTGTATTGCCTTTCCTGTATTTGGAAGATGGAGATCAAGCGTTGCTTTTCGATTTGGCATTTAGGCTTCGAAATCTCACAAAAAGGCATGTGACGCTAGCCACAGGTCCATCCTACTTGCATTCAACAGGCCAAATGCATAAAGGAGGGCCAGTATCTGGGATGTATCTACAGCTTTTTTCAGATAATGTGGATGAAATCCCGATTGCGGATAAGAGGTATGGATTCTCAACATTATTGGTCGCTCAGGCAAATGGAGATATGGAATCATTGGTGTCCCTGAACCGTCCGGTATGTCGAGTGGATCTCGGAACCAATATCACTGAAGGGTTACGCAACCTTATAGTTCAATTTGAAACTTTATACGAACAATGATCGGCTATTTGCTGCTTAAGGCCGCAAGTGTTTTCCTTGTAACGCTTCGGTATTCATCTAGTATTTCGTTATTTAGCAAGGAAGCCGGTCTCGATGTATCCTGGTAGTCTGCCCTGACATTTATTTCGCCAAGATATTCCAAATCCAATTCTTTTGATATTTCTTTCCCTGCGCCTTTTCCGAAAATTCCACCAGACATGTTTTCAACCACTCCTAACACGTTGACTTTTAGTTTGCGAATCATGTTTATGGAGCGTTTAGCATCGATTTTGGCCAGTTCCTGTGGTGTAGTAACAACCACGAATCCATCCATGGTTAGAACTTGCATCACCGTTAATGGAGCATCAGAAGTGCCAGGAGGCATATCTACAATTAAATAGTCAAGTTCGCCCCATTCGGTGGTTTGTAGCATTTGGTTTATTGCATTGTGTATCATCGGACCCCGCCAAATTATCGCCTCGTCCTCATTTTCCTGAAAAAATGACATAGACATAACTTTGACCCCAAATCTTTCAGGTGGAATCATCTTTTGTTCCCCACCGACTGTAGGGTGCTCAGAAATTTTCATTGCTCGCACTACATTAGGGCAATCAATATCAACATCCAATATACCAACAGTGGCACCATCATTAGCTAGAGTCGCGGCCAAATTGACTGCAATCGTAGTTTTACCTACCCCGCCTTTCCCACTGTACACGCCGATTTTATTTTTGATTCCCGATAGTGATTCCTCAATTTGACGTTTTTGTTCAAATTGACGTTTCATTCCTTCAATACGAGCACGTGCCTGAGCCGGGTTTTGTTGCGTCATGAAATTCTCCGCTAGTCTGATTGTTACCGAACCTGGCTACCTAGAGAAAACGAGGGTCTTTAATCGAGTCCGAGTAATCGTTTTCCTTCTTCGGTTATCATGTCAGGCGTCCAAGGAGGGTCAAACACAAGGTCGACATTAATATCTTCTATACCTTCCACCTCAGCTAGTCTCCATTCTGCCTGCTGTGCTATATAAGGTCCCATTCCACATCCAGCAAAGGTTAATGTCATACTGACGTCGACATCACCATCCGCGACCTCGACTCCATATACCAATCCCAAGTCCACAATATTCACTGGTATTTCCGGATCGTAGACATCTCGAAGGGCCTCTAACACATCATCTTTTGTGACCGTTTCTGAATCAAGCATACTTCTTCCTTAATTTAGCGCATTTACTTGTTGACCTATTTGGTCCAGAATAAAGTTTATATTTTGACTTCTTAAAGTGTCAACATATTTCAATCTATCTATCTAGGTTCTTCAGCAACTATTTTTCTTAAATCCAATATTTGGTCCCTGACGATAGCAGCTTTTTCAAACTCCAAATCTTTCGAAGCAGATTTCATTTGTAATTGAAGATCCTTTATCAATCTGATTAAATCTTCTTTCGGCAGCTCCAGACCATTAATAAGATCGTCCCGTGAGGGTTCCACTACTGATTTTACTCTTTCAGTAATATCTCTTATGGTCTTGCGGATGCCTTGAGGAGTAATTCCGTTCTCTTCGTTATAGGATTGTTGAATGAGACGCCTTCGGTCAGTTTCTTCTATGGCATTTTTCATAGAGTCTGTCATCTTATCGGCATACATGATAACTTTTCCATCGATATGCCTAGAGGCCCGCCCGATAGTTTGGATCAGAGAGGTTCTAGATCTTAGAAAACCTTCCTTGTCTGCATCAAGTATGGCAACCAAACTTACTTCAGGAAGATCTAGACCTTCTCGCAGTAGATTTATGCCTACCAATACATCGTATACACCCATTCTCAAATCTCTTAGTATTTCACTTCTTTCAAGAGTATCGATTTCAGAGTGTAAGTATTGGGTTCTTATCCCGGATTCCTTCAAGTAATCCGATAACTCCTCAGACATTCTTTTTGTTAAGGTTGTTACCAGGATTCTTTCGCCTTTCTTCACTCTGGTGTCAATTTGGTCCAGCAGGTCATCAATCTGGCCAGTCACCGGTTTAACTTCAATAAAAGGGTCTAGAAGTCCGGTTGGTCTTATTACCTGCTCGGCTGTAACCGAGCTGTTTTCCATTTCATATGGGCCGGGGGTAGCTGATACAAAGACTACTTGGCTTACCCTTTTTTCGAATTCCTCAAAATTTAGAGGCCTATTGTCTAATGCAGACGGTAGCCGGAATCCATATTCGACTAGTGTTTCTTTCCTAGATTGGTCACCACGATACATGGCTCTGAGTTGTGGAAGAGTCATGTGAGATTCATCCACAAAAAGAAGGAAATCATCCGGAAAATAATCTAACAAAGCGTACGGTGTA
>DTSF01000298.1 GCA_012965485.1 Dehalococcoidia bacterium | reverse complement strand
CTCAAGAACGTTTCGTTAAATTTGAGAATCTAGAAACTTATCAGCAAGACTCAGTAAGTGCATAATGGCATTTCAAGGTTTTATAAAAGGAGTGAGGTACATACCCGTTCCTGCTCCTCTATTCGGCGAATTATTGCAGGAAATACAAGATATAACTGAGTTAAAAATAATTCTTCGGATTATCCGTCTACTACACAATAAAAAAGGTTTGGAAAGGTATGTGTCCATAGACGAACTGCTGGCAGATCGTGTTCTTTCAATCGGCATAGGCTCGATGGATCTGGATAGTCGGAGAACACATATCCTTCAGTCTTTGGAATCTTTAGAAAAACGGAAAATATTAATCAAAATCAACAGGAAAGATACAGGCGCATTCGCGTATTTCTTGAACACGGAATTTGAAAGGCAAGCAATCGGGAAAATGAAGGATTTTGAACACCAATCTGACTTTGAGCCCTGGGAAACGGGAGAAAATAGACCGAATATATATTCTCTTTACGAACAGAATATTGGTATATTAACTCCTATTGTGGCAGAAAAAATCGGAGAAGCGGAACAAAGATACCCTGTGGAGTGGATAGAGGAGGCGATAACAGAGGCTGTATCTCTCAATGCAAGAAATTGGAGATATATTTCGAGAATACTAGAACGGTGGGAAATAGAGGGAAAACAAAATGGAGAATCTAGGAAGCATTCTGGCAAAGCTAGATACATTTAAAGCTAATAGAAGCAACGATCTCTCTCAAGATATAGATATAGATCCACCTATAATTTGTGATATATGCAATGATAAAGGGTGGCTAACCCCCAAACTTCCAACAGGTCACCAAGACTTTGGATCGATAAAATCCTGTGTATGCCGAAAAAATGTAAAACAGGAAGAAATGACAACCAAGCTACTTTCATACAGTAACTTAGGGTCTCTCTCACGCTACACTTTTGAAACCTTAGATCTGAAAAATGAGACAACTCAACAGGATGGAGGCGACATTTTTCGTGAGGCTTTCATAAACTGTTCCAATTACTCCGAACGTCCGAGTGGCTGGATATTGATCAATGGCCCACATGGGTCCGGCAAAACCCACCTTTCCGCGGCCATAGCTAACAGGTGTATTTCAACGGGAAAGCCCGCGTTCTTTATATATGTGCCTGATTTAATGGATCACCTCAGAGCTAGTTATACAAATAATTTAGACTTTGAATACGACGACTTATTTGACCAAGTTAAAAATGCACCAATATTAATCCTAGACGGTATAACTGACCACAGCGTAAGTAGCTGGTCGGCGGAGAAATTGAATCAGATACTCAATCACCGATCAAACGGAAGACTCCCCACTGTTTTGACCACTACCGAGGATATCAATTCTTTAGACCCGTTTATCAGAAGCAGAATATACGATTCCAATCTTTGCAATATAGTCACAACGGATTCAAGAATTAGTAGTTATGACGAAATATCTTCTCTCGGAGCTATTCCTAAAGAACTTTCACAAATGAACTTCGATACCTTTAACCCAAAAGGGAGGAGGGGAAATTCCAATTTAGAACCAGTGTTTGAAAGTGCCAAGAAATATAGTCAGACCCCAGATGGATGGCTCACCTTCTATAGCGATAACTCAGGAGTGGGTAAAACCCATTTGGCAGTTGCTATCGGGAATTATCGCAAATCAGTTGGCGAGGATGTTTTCTTTGCATTCGTACCAGAATTAATGGATGAATTGAGATCCGGGTTCTCTCCAGACAGCTCGCTTAATTCATCCCGTATTTTCGATAGGGTCAAGGATTCCTCATTATTGATTTTGGATGACTTGGGAAATGAACAAGACACAAATTGGTCCCAAAAAACGATATATCATCTTTTGGTTTACCGACACAATCACAGACTACCAACGATTATAACGACCAGGACAGATTTCACCAGCATAGCCGGTAGGAGCGCTCAAGCCTCCAGAATCCAAGATGCCAATATAGGCCAGATTCTGAACATACAAGCTCCAGATTACAGAATGGGTAGAACCCGATAAACGC
>DTSF01000297.1 GCA_012965485.1 Dehalococcoidia bacterium | reverse complement strand
TGCTTTACAGAAATCTACTTAGTATGGATGTTGAAGAATCAATAACAGCGAATCCCTTGGATGGTGTGGTTCTATTGGGTGGATGTGACAAAACTACCCCTGCTCTTCTGATGGGGGCTGCCAGTGCTGATATACCGGCTATATTGGTCACAGGAGGACCTCAACTTAAAGGTAATTGGAAAGGGGAAGAGCTAGGATCATGTACAGACTGCAGACGCTACGAAGTTGAGCTTAGGGCTGGCACCATAGATGAAGACGATTGGGCTGAATTACAAAGTTGTATAGTCAGAAGCAGCGGACATTGTATGACGATGGGAACGGCTTCTACCATGGGAACTATGGGAGAAGCTTTAGGTATGTCATTGCCTGGAAACGCTGCGATACCAGCCGTTGATTCTCGACGGAAACAGCATGCCGAAGAGGCTGGAAGGCAAATTGTAAAAAACGTGAGTTCGGACCTAACACCTTCGCGAATAATGGATGAGAAGGCGTTTGATAATGCAATCAAATGCTTGCATGCTATCGGTGGTTCAACAAACGCGATAGTGCACTTGACTGCCATTGCCGGTCGGGTAGGTATAGATCTTTCCTTAGAGAGATTCGACGAATTGTCTAAGACAACCCCATTCTTGCTCAACCTGAAGCCTTCCGGTCAATATTTGATGGAAGATTTTTATTATGCCGGCGGAGTACCAGCCTTAATGAGCAGAATCGAGAGCATTTTGGATTTAGACAATATTACGGTAACAGGCAGAACTTTAGGTGAGAATATTGCCGGACATCTTGTTCATAATGAAGACATTATTAGATCGATGAGCAACCCGCTCGACCCAGAAGGCGGGTTGGCAGTACTGTATGGAAATATAGCACCCACCGGTGCGGTAATAAAACCTACTGCGGCATCTCCAGACCTAATGGTCCACAAAGGGAAAGCGTTAGTTTTTGAAGATCATGATGACTTAGGGAACCGTATTGATGATCCAGATCTTGAAGTAGCACCTGATGATATTTTGGTTATGAAGAATAGTGGTCCCATAGGTGGGCCGGGTATCCCTGAATGGGGTTTTTTGCCTATTCCAAAGAAAATTTTGGCAACTGGTGTAAGGGACATGGTCAGGTTAAGTGATGCAAGAATGAGTGGTACCGCCTTCGGGACTGTAGTCGTCCATGTTACCCCGGAGTCAGCGGTTGGTGGTCCTCTATCTGCTATTAGAGATGGAGACATGATTGAGATAGACGTTCCTAATAGGAAACTAAATTTACTGGTAACAGATGAAGAGTTGGCTGAAAGACTAAATACTCACAGAAATGGGGCGCCCGACTTTAAACGCGGTTATAAATGGCTTCATGCCCAGCATATCTTGCAGGCAGATAAAGGGTGTGATTTCGATTTTCTCAGAGCTGAATCACTTCAAAACATTTAGATAGACCTAGTACAGAGAGCCATACAGAATGCTTCGATGCGAAAATTGTGGTCACTCCAATAATGAAGATATTTCCTTCTGTGTCCAATGTGGAAGTGAACTTTTCCATTTGTTAGATTCTGCAAATTCCGATATAGGAAACACATCCACGGATGTTGTTAATCCCAATGATGTGCCTGAGAAGGACATCATATGTCCTAAATGTGGAGAGAATAATCTCATGGGAAATAGTTTTTGTATTTCCTGTGGCAATATCTTCAAGGATGAGGAAGATTCTAAAGGTTTGAAAGAAAAACTCAGGGATAAATCTAGGGATGAATTAACTTCGTATCTAACCGATTTTGCCAAAGTTAAGGCACAAATGGGCGTACGGGGCCGAGCAGAAGAAAAGGTAGAAAATTCCTGGTATCAAAGGTCCTTGGGGGTTATAGACATCGCAGAGGGGCCAATAAAATGGATTAGCATTTTGAAGAGAGACCGGAGTAAAGATAGTCCTCCGAAATGGTGGGTTGTGATGGGGATACCTTTTGATGGCGATGGCTCAGCTATCCAAAAAATTGGAATAAAGACCGTTAGAAAAAAAGCTTTTCCTTTATTCGGTAAGGTAGTTGACGTCATTTGGAAGGGGGATGACGGTGTTAGCGGTCTTATAAACATACTATCTCAGGACACTGCCATCAAGGAATTGTCAAAAAAGATTGGCAACCTAGAAATTAAAAGCCAGTCAGAAGGATTTCAAGGTTGGACATTGACTTCTGATAGGAAATTCGCGCCGACCAGCGAAGACTGGGAAACTATTCAGAGGATTGCTAATCATATTCTTTCAGCCCCTAGGGCATTCTAGAATATCTATAATAACTTTTAGAGATTATTATTGGTGAATTTGAACTTTTATTGACCCTGTAGTTTTGTCATAGGCGCATTCAAATCCTTTCTGAATATCATCAAGAGAATATTTATGTGTAACTATTTCGTGTAATTTGCTCGAGTCTTGTGATAGAAGTTCAATTGCCATTTCGTAGTCATGGTAGCCGTTCAGTACACCATAGCACGAGGAAAATATAAACGATTGTTCCTTTAGAAGTGGCTGAAGCCAGTCAAATTCTAAAGGTGCTCTAAATCCACCTAATATCACGATTCTCCCTTGCATTCGAGTAGAGGCCACCGATTGTGTCAATGTGGCGTTACTCTTTCCTCCAACAGTTTCTACTGTAAGATCAGCGCCTCTTCCCTTTGTGTTTTCCATTATCAACTTTTCAAAATCTCCGTCAGACGGGTCGCATGCATAATCTGCCCCTAGGGCTAAAGCCATATTAGCCTGCTGTTTATGACGGGCTGTAACAAAAATTTTTCCGGCACCGAGTTGTCTTGCCGCAACAACAGCAGTCAGCCCTATAGTTCCAGAACCCAGAATGGCAACAGTTTCTGCCCCGCTCATCAGTCCTCGCCTGATTCCATGT
Source organism: Dehalococcoidia bacterium (assembly GCA_012965485.1). The sequence continues at coordinate 4,696 of DTSF01000297.1, read as the reverse complement.
ATGGATACTGCCAGTGGTTCCACCAGCGCTCCTTCTTCCCATGTCATAGCCTCTCCTATTTGATAGCAGCCTATTGCTTTTCGTCTGATAAATTCTGCAAATCCACCTCCTTCTACGACTGCCATGTTCTGACATTGCCGATATTGCCCCATTCGGCAGTACCAACACGTTGAACAGGCCCTTCCCTGCCCGATAGTCTCGATAGCTACTCTTTGCCCTATAAGGTTTCTATCGACCTCGGACCCTACTTCGACTATTTGACCGGCGACTTCATGGCCGGTAGGGAGTTCATCTGCCTCTTCCTTGTCATTGTTCATAAGCAAGTCAGAGCCACATATTCCAGTCGCCCGGACCTGAATGATTGCATCCCCGCTTTCGGGAGTTGGCTCAGGATGCTCTTTTATTTCCATTTCACCGTTTCCGTTATAAAACGCCGCTTTCATACATGCTCCCTATCAGATCGAAATTACTTTATCTAGTTTTTGCTGAGCCAATCTTGTAAGTCAGATATGGTTTCCTCTCTGATTTCATGTGCCATTGGGTATTCCCGGTAATCTATTTGATAGCCATATTCATCCAACAACTCCTTGGCCTCACGTCCATCTTTTATAGATATCACCATGTCATTGGTACCATGCGACATAAATATTGGCATTTTGTCTAAATTTTCAATCCTGTCGGTTAAAAGGTCGACCTGGGTGACCCTGGAACTCAATATTATTGCTCCCTTATAAATATCTGGTCGGGTAAGGCCTGCATGCATCGTCATCATTCCGCCTTGTGAAAACCCCCCAATGTAAATGTTCGATTGATCTGGCCGGTATCTTGTAAAAGCGAAATCAACCGTTTGCTGTAGTTGAAATACTGCTTTGTCAATGTCCTCCGGTTGGCTTTCTTCACCTATGGGGTACCATGCATAACCTTTCTGTCCAAATCCGATGTCCATTGGTATTGGTGCGTTTGGGCAGATATAAATAAAATCGTCCTTATTAATCAACGGTGCCAGCCCTGCTAGATCACCCATATGACTGCCGAAACCGTGCATCAGCACCACCATTCCATATTCGTGTGTGGGATCATAATTGTCGGGAGTCGCGATAACTGTTGGTAAGGCAGTTTCATTTAGTTGTTCGAAATTCATTGAGTTTTCCCCACATATATTTGATATCGTTAGTTGTAGTTTATTTCAATCAACCCTTTTGTGATAGGAAGTTATGACTTTAACTGTAGTCAGCACAAGTGAATCAAATACAATAAAGATAGGCGAAATTATCGGATCATTCATCTGCCCTGGAGACGTGATATTGCTGAGTGGAGATTTGGGGAGCGGGAAAACAAAAATGACTCAGGGGATTATTAAAGGCATCGGATCTGACGATTTTGCTAGGAGCCCCACATTTGTACTGATAACTGAATACGAAGCGAAATTTCCGATATACCATATGGATCTTTATAGATTAGAGGGTGTTGAAAATCTTGAAAGAATGCAAATTGACGAATATTTATATGGTGACGGGGTTTGTATTGTGGAATGGGCTGACAAGGCGAATAAATCGTTCCCAAATAAAAGTTTAACGGTCGATTTTTCCTTTCTTTCTGAGAATCAAAGAAAAATAGACATCGGATGGCCATCGGATCGTTTGGATAAAATAGGTGGAGAAATCACAAGATCTACGGGCCGGGTGAATTAAAATAATGGAACTATGTATAGATACTTCCACTCGATACGCTACAGTTGGAATCTCTGAAAAAGGAGAGTTGATACAAGAGTTAACTTGGCATTCCCAGAGAAACCATTCAGTCGAACTCGCCCCTGCCATAGAGAATTTATTAAATAGACAGAAAATTTCTGTAAAAGATTTGGCGGCAATATTTGTAGCGAAGGGTCCGGGCGCGTTTAGTGCCTTGAGGGTTGGAATGAGTGTTGCTAAATCACTGAGCGCCGGGGTTGAAATACCGATTGTCGGCATTTCAACAACTGATATTGAAGTTGAACCCTATCTTGGCATATCTCAAAATATAATTGGGCTGGTTCCCGCAGGTAGGGAGCGGGTATATATCGCTAAGTATGTTGATGGTGATGTAGAGCAGAAAGACATCATCGTTCGTAACTATGATCAAATTGATTTTAATAAAACTGACGATATGTTTGTGTGTGGAGAAGGTGTCAAAGGCATTTTAGAATCTGAATACGCAGATATTATCAGTGGAAAATTTGCAAGAAGCGTACCTCCCACTAGGGCTGCATCGGTTTTAATGAAATTAGGTTATGGTAAATTGGAATGCGGGGAATTTGATGATCCAATTTCACTCGAGCCTATTTACGTAAGAAGTGCTCAAATTGAATCGGCAGATAATTCAGTAAAAAATAAGCCACGAGGAAAATCTATTGGAAACGACATTAATATTAGTGAAACCTGATGGTGTTCAGAGAGGATTGGTCGGTGAAATTATAGGTAGGCTTGAACGTAAGGGACTTAGGATAGCCGGACTTAAAATGGCTCACGTTAGTGATGAACTGGCTAATAAACATTATGGAGAGCATGTTGGTAAGCCGTTTTTCGACTCTCTAGTTAAATTTATAACGTCTTCACCATTGGTTGCCATGGCGCTTGAGGGAGAAAATGCTGTGGAAGTAGCTAGGAACCTTATGGGATCGACAAATCCTAAAGAAGCTGCTCCGGGAACTATCAGAGGGGATTATGGTTTGACTATAGGGATGAATTTAATCCACGGCTCAGACTCACTGGAATCAGCGGAAAGGGAATTGTCTATATTCTTTGAAGATTCGGAAATAACGGATTATGACAGAGACATAGACCGGTGGATTATTGAATAATTCTCAATATTTTGGCTTCTGCCCACGCACTTTCTAAATCATAGAATTCTCGGTACTCTGGGGCAAATAGGTGGACGATTAGGTTCCCATAGTCCAGCAATGTCCAGCCGCTGGTATGGTCTCCTTCTTTGTGATGGATAACGTGTCCCTCTGATTTTAATGAGAACTCAATATCTGATGCGACTGCCCTTAGATGACGCGAAGATGTAGCGGTGAGAATCACAAAATAATCGGTGAAGTCACTTAGGCCTCGCACGTCGAGCAGGTGTATATTCTCGGCTTGGAAATTTGCAGCAGAGTTGACCGCTAAATCAGCAGCAGATCTACTCGGATCTATAGGTTGTATATTACCTTCCTTTAAATCAGAGGCGTGGCCGACTTCCAATTCAGCCGATGTGGACCCGCTATCTTTTTCTGAGTTTTTCATAAGGGTGGAATTATATATTCTTTAATCAAAAGATGTTTTTTTAGATAACAACTGACCATTTATGTGCTAGCCTAATTGTATGAATAAGGAAAAAATAATTGTTGCGATGAGTGGCGGAGTGGATTCTTCCGTTGCTGCATTATTGCTCAAGGATCAAGGCTATGACGTCGTTGGTATGACATTGAGGCTTTGGACAGAAGACTCTGAGAATTCCCACGGATCAAATAACCGGTGTTGTTCGGTTGAGGATGTGGAAGACGCTAGACGAGTCTGCCAAATGATAGGTATACCCCACTACTTCGTGAATTTCGAAAAAGAATTCCAGGAACATGTGGTGGACTATTTTATCAGTGAATACGATTCAGGTAGGACGCCTCACCCATGTCTGGCATGTAACGACAAAATCAAGTTCGATTTTCTATTAAGAAGGGCTTTATTTCTTGAGGCTGATTACATAGCAACAGGTCACTACGCAAGACTTTCAGTTGGTGATGATAGTTTTCATTTACTGAAAGGTATAGATGGAAGCAAAGACCAATCGTACGTGTTATATACCCTCACTCAAAAAGAATTGAGCCGCCTGAAATTTCCAATTGGAGAATATACTAAAACGGATATAAGAAAATTTGCCGAAGAAGCCGGATTACTGGTTGCAGGAAAACCTGATAGTCAGGAGATTTGTTTTATACCAAGTGGCAATTACCGCGACTTTGTCAAAGAAAGAGTAAAGCCCAAGACGGGAAACTTTATAGATACCAACGGAAACATCTTGGGAGAGCATCCTGGAATTCAATTTTTTACCGTGGGGCAGCGGCGTAAACTGGGGATCAATTCTAATGATGGCGAACCTAGGTACGTTATAAAGATAAATTCTGAAAGCAATGAAGTCGTTCTGGGTGCGGATGAAGATCTCATGGAGACTGATTTCACGGCAAATAAATTGAGTTTTACCTCAAGAGTAGAAATTGATTCCAAGATGGAAGTGAAAGCAAGAATTAGATACAAAGCTAATGAAGAACCGGCTCTGGTGGTACTTCGAGATGGTTATGCAGATATAAAATTTGTTGAACCCCAGAGGGCCATAACTCCCGGCCAGCCCGTAGTATTTTATCAGGATGAGGAGATGATCGGAGGTGGAATCATCGAAGATTTAGCGGTGAATTCTCCCATCAAAAACAACAATGAGACTATAGCTGTTTTCTAATTCAGACTAGAGGTGCGATACTTTATGACCTCGCTTGAAATCGAACGGAAACTAATTTCCCAAGGTTATCGTTTTGTTGGTGGTGTCGATGAAGTTGGAAGAGGTTGCCTAGCAGGACCTGTAGCAGCCGGGTTTGTTATATTTCCTTCCGATGTCGATGACTCACTACTTTCTTCTGTCACTGACAGTAAAAAACTCACCGCCCGGAAGAGGGAGCACCTCTCAA
>DTSF01000296.1 GCA_012965485.1 Dehalococcoidia bacterium | reverse complement strand
TAAGGCCGACTTCAGTGCTGAGGACTCCGGAAACATTGCGGGGTAAATTAGATAGAGACCAGTATCGTTTGTACGATCTTATATGGAAGCGTTTGGTAGCAAGCCAGATGGCCGAGGCACTATATGACAGAACTACCGTCGATTTTGGTGCGATAAGTGTGTCTTCAGCAAAAGTTTATACGTTCAGGGCCACTGGGTCTGTTTTGAAATTTGACGGTTTTAGGATCCTTTATACAGAGGCCAAGGACGATGAAACCGAAGAGGAGGAGAAAGGGCTTCCAATCCTTTCCAACGGTCAGGAAATGCACTGCAATGAACTTATCAAAGAACAGCATTTTACAGAACCGCCTCCTAAGTTCACTGAAGCATCTTTAATAAGAAATTTAGAGAGTAAAGGAATTGGTCGACCGAGTACCTATGCTTCGATAATAGGTACTATTCTGGAAAGAGACTATGTTCGTCGAGATCGCGGCCGCATTACTCCCACGAAATTAGGGATTGCAGTGACTGAGTTTTTAAAAGAACATTTTGAAGATATTGTCGATGTTGGTTTTACAGCAGGGATGGAAAAGCAGCTCGATGATATAGCGGAAGGATTGATGCAATGGAATCCTATGCTGCAAGAATTTTATGGACCGTTTGACCAAGCGATTGAGACAGCTAAAGTCGAGGCTGTGAGGGTCCCTAGGGAAAAGATCGATGAAGAGAGTGACGAGGTATGCGAAAAATGTGAGCGACCCATGGTTATACGAGGAGGCAGAAATGGCAGGTTTATCGCTTGCTCCGGGTTTCCAGATTGTAAAAATACTAAACCTTTGACTATAGGGATAAAATGCCGCGAATGTAATGTGGGCGAGTTAGCAGAACGCAGAAGCAAAAGAGGAATTTTCTTCGGTTGTACCAACTACCCAGATTGCAAGTTTGCTGTAAATACCAGACCAATTAGCAGTCCGTGTCCCGATTGTGATGGAATATTGCTACCTTCAGGTAGAGATAACGTTAGATGTCCGTCGAAAGAATGTGGATTTCGTGGGTCTATTACAGAATTTGAGGAAGAGGCGGAGAGCGTTAATGCTGGATTAGCCAGCTAATCCAGCACAGTGAATAATTAGTGTCTTAACTGCTGGTAAATATCGAGAGACGTTAATATCCTATTTTCATGGGATATGAACCAACCGGCAAAGACATGAATTCATATATTGAGGACTATTTAGAGCATATAGCGGGCTACCGCGGCTTGTCTGATGCCACAGTCAAAACCTATGTTCAAGATCTGGGAACATTTATGAATTTTCTGGAGATGATGGAAGTTGGTGATTTAAGAAACGTCAACCGTAGGACCGTGAGGGGGTTTTTGGCCTTTTTGGCCGACAAAAATTACCAACGGTCTAGTATTTCTAGAAAACTCTCCGTACTTAGAGGATTTTATAGGTGGCTGGTAACAGAAGGTGTGTTGTCGGTAGATCCTGTTCCTAGGCGCTCTACTATGAAAAAGGAAGTTAAATTACCTCGATTTTTGACCAACGACGAGGTTGTGAGGCTAATTGATTCACCTAAATTGGGAACATATCCTGAAATACTGAGAAATAGAGATGTGTCTCTTTTAGAGTTACTTTATGCTTCGGGCCTGCGGGTAAGTGAGGTCCACGGACTGAATATAGGCGATGTGGATTTTGATTCCAAGACTGTTAAAGTGATCGGTAAGGGAGATAAAGAGAGGCTGACATTACTCGGACTTGCTGCTAAATCTACCCTACAAAGATACATAAATGTGGATAGGCTGAAGATTAAAGACTTTGATAAAAGCGATTCATTATTCTTAAGTAAACAAGGGTCCAGGCTTAGCATTAGGTCAATACAGAATTTGGTAAAAAAATATGCGCGGCTGGCAGGGTTAGGCAATGAGGTTCACACTCATACCTTGCGACATTCATTTGCAACTCATCTAATAAATGGAGGGGCAGATCTCAGGGTTGTTCAGGATTTGCTAGGACATTCCAGCCCTTCAACAACCCAAATATATACCCATGTGACAGGTGTAGA
>DTSF01000295.1 GCA_012965485.1 Dehalococcoidia bacterium | reverse complement strand
TAAATTCCCATATGGAACCCCTGAAGGGCATACATCCTCACAAGCTCGACACTGAACGCATAAATCCCAATGCCTCATCACCTGATTAGAAATTTCCAATCTCCCTTCATTAACTGCCTTCATCAAGGCAATTCTCCCTCTTGGTGATTCCGTTTCCAACCCGGTAGCCAGATAAGTTGGGCAGGCCTGCAAACAGAAACCGCAATGAACACATTTATACAATTCTGACTCATCGAGCCACGTGGATTTTGGAACTTGTTCGACTTCAAGCATATCTAGTTAACTGCCTTCTTTATCTGTTAAGTATCTTCCTCTATTTAATTTCTTGCCTGGATCATATGTACCTCTTAGAGATCGCATAATCCCAAGAGAGCCTTCGTTTATTTGGCCCCACATATTAAACCCATTTTTTAAATCCGATGGCAATTTTTCATAATTGATATGTGATTGATTTTGCCGAGCTATGTTATGAATCTGTTCTATAACCTGAGTTGACCTAGTTTTGTCTTCCGCGGGAAGACTATCGATATAAAATTCCATAGTCCCGAACCCGGGTTGAATAGAAATAGCCAAAGTTGACCCGATTTCTTCAAAGAAATTAACAATATCTCGCAACAAACTACGTAGTCTTGTTGGAGTTGAAAACACCCTTCCAGTAATGCTTGAACTTGATCCGTATCCTCTAAAATCTCTAATTTTTTTCCATAAGCGATCAGACGGGTTTTGCTCCAGAAAGTCTGTATTGGAATGCTGATATTGATCAACCATTTTGTTTAAAATATTTATTTGGCGGTCAAACGCCATTTGCCTGCCACCAATCCTGATAACCATCAAGTATTGGCATCGTGGTGCATCGATCTGTAACGTTTTAATCAAATGTTCATTCATTCCAGTCAAAGCTAACGGCATCACATAACTGTCGAAAACCTCTCCCGAAAAATTTTGTAGCTCATTTTCTGATTGAAACCCCACCAACAATGACCCCTGCCGACGGGGTAGGGGAGTCAATTTAAACGATATTTCTGATATTACCCCTAACGTCCCATAGCCTCCAACATGCAATCTTGCCATATCATATCCCGATACGTTTTTGACCACTGGACCACCACTTTTGGTTACTGTTCCTGATGGCAAAACTACCTGCATGCCAATTACCATGTCCCGCATATGGGCCAACTGCCATCGCAAGTATCCTGGTGCATTAGATGCCAAAGTCCCTCCGATTGTCGCCTTTCCCGGAAAAGCAGCATCAACTGCCAAAAATTGTTCTTGTTCTCTTAATTGATTCTGCAAGCTATGTAAAGTAATACCAGATTGAACTATGCAGGTGAGATCAGCAGAATTATGGGCCACCAAATGGTTCATGTTTGAAAGATCCAAAGCATAATCATAGTGTGGCATTTTCGCACCTATTTGAAGTCTGGTTGCCCCACCTACAGGAACTACTACCTTACCCGGCTCAGCGATGTCAGACAAAGCCGAAGAAAGTTCATTTATATCTTCCGGATAAATCGGTCCTTGGTTGGGCTGAATCCCATCTATTAGATGTTTTGCTTCCATTTTCTACTAGATACCTTCTATTTATATATAGGCGCCCGGACCCACTCTCGCAATTGCCCTAGCTTGAGAAATATCCCCGCATCCGGCCCCAGTAGGGAAAACCTTGCCTGGATTAAGCAGATCTTTAGTTTCAAAGGCCAATTTTAGAAGCGACATAGTTGCCATGTCCTCTTCACTAAACATCAAAGGCATTTGGTCCTGTTTCTCTAGACCAATCCCGTGTTCGCCGGACAAAACTCCTCCCGAATCCACACAGATTCTTAGAATTTCAGCTCCTATGGCCAGTACGTTTTCAACATCCCCGGGTTTCCTTTCATCAAACAATATAGAAGGGTGGAGATTGCCATCACCTGCATGTAACAAATTGGCTATCGGATACCCACTTTTTTCAGACAGTTCATTTATTTTCTTTAAAACATCGACTAATTTTGTCCTCGGTATGGTCCCGTCAACCAGATAATAGTTTGGAGCCAACCTACCAAATGC
>DTSF01000294.1:367-2050 GCA_012965485.1 Dehalococcoidia bacterium | reverse complement strand
TTAATAGAGTTTCCGAGATCGGGGATCGGTCCGTCGACTTTATGAACCAACTCACCCTCAATTCTCGATACTTGAGTAATCTGAGAAGATTCACCGTCCCATTCAATTACTCCCGTGTCGCAAGGCTGTCCACCCCCCCCGGGATAAAAACTCGTCCTGTCTAAAACGATTCCTGATTCTATTACGTCTATTACGGTGGCCTCAAATTCCTGCAAATAGCTATCTTCGTAGCATAAAATTTCAGTCATTTGGACTATATTGCTCCTTTATCTATGAGGTCCTTCATTTGTAAATACAAGACTCCCGGCTGCCATAAACATTCCACCGACTCCCTGACAAAATGAGGTTTTTACCCCATCGACTTGGTGAGCTGCCTCTCCTCGCACCTGCCTTATAGATTCCTGTATGGCATACATTCCATACATACCGGAATGCGTGTAAGAAAGTCCTCCCCCATTCGTATTCATAGGTAGCTTGCCCCCCGGAGAAGTATTACCTTCCTCAATAAAAGGTCCTGCCTCGCCTCTTTTTACAAAACCTAAATCTTCAAGACCATATATAGGCAAATGGGCAAAGGCGTCGTACACCATTAAATGATCTACATCATCGTGTGTAACGCCTGCTTCCTCAAAGGCTTTTTTGCTCGAGGTTTTAAAAGCGGCCGAAGTGGTCAAATCATACATTTGACTTACAACAGGACTTTCAACAGATTCCCCAGTGCCTATTACGTAGACTGGTTTAGTAGGAAAATCCTTGGCCCTGTCAGCACTAGTAATTATTAACGCACCTCCTCCATCAGTGACTAAACAACATTCGAGCAGATGAAATGGATAGCAAATCATCCTGCTATTGAATACATCTTCGATTGTGATAATGTCCCCATACATGGCCCGAGGAACTTTGTTGGCCCATTTGCGCTGTGCAACAGGAACCGATGCTAATTGTTCGTGTGTTAGACCTGTTTCTTTCATGTAACGAAGCACACCCATGCCAAATTGTGTGGTAGGGCCTGCTATGCCATAAATTGATTCAAACTGACCTGGAAAGGAGCTATCTCTTCTGCCTCCAGACATGGAAGTAACATCTCCTATACGTCCTGTCTGTTCCCCAACTCTATTTCGCCCGCTCTCAGCCATCGCCACTAGTACCGTTTCGCATAAACCGCTTGCAATAGCAGCAGCTGCATGGCGGACATGCACTAAAAATGAAGTGCCTCCGACCTGGGTGTTATCTATCCATTTCGGTACTATGCCCAGATAATGAGCTAACGCAGCAGGGCTCATCGTTGTGGCAATTCCGTCTATCTCATTTTTGTCTATCCCGCAGTCGTTAATAGCATTGACTGACGCATCAATATGAAGTTGAAACGCTGTTTTATCCGGTATGGAACCTAACTCTGTCGTCTCTGAAGCCCCAACTATCGCGGCTTTGTATCTTAATGAATCCATTTTTACCTTCCTGTTTTTCAGTTCAAATAATGCTGGCTACACTTAAGCTGGCTCCCACTTAGGAATCGCAATTTCATCACTAACATCATCAAACACAACTTTTAATTTCATATCTAGAATAAGATTTTCTGGGGTATTTTCTATTCCTACTATATTGGTCATCATCCTAGGGCCTTCATCAAGCTGAACAATTGCTATCGCATAAGGGGTATCTTCCTCAAATCCTGGGACCGGG
>DTSF01000294.1:0-276 GCA_012965485.1 Dehalococcoidia bacterium | reverse complement strand
TGTTGCAGTTCAAACATTTCTGTATCCAAAGCTCATGTTGCTTTGCCTTTTCCCAAAAAACGTCCGATTCGGGTGTTGGCACCGGAATTGGTTTGTTGTAACCACTACTCATATCTTTAATACTCCTTTTTAAAAATGCTACGAATTTAAAGGTTAAATAATTTATGTGGAAAGCAATATTCCGATTGTATTGACGGTAAGCATTCCAGGTCAATAAACACTGACAGATTAATAAAATTTCAGTCTCAACATCAAGTAGTGAAATGTTAGAATCAA
>DTSF01000293.1 GCA_012965485.1 Dehalococcoidia bacterium | reverse complement strand
GATTGCGGCACCAAATACATCTTTTATTACCTTTTCTGTCACGGAATCCCTTTTACCCAAGCCTGTGAATAAAATTCGCCTCGGGGTCACCTTCCCAAGGGTGTGAATTAAAGTAGATGTTCCTGATTTTCCTACAAGTTCACCTTCGTCAGACAATTGTCTTAGAGAGCCATCTAAGGCCTGGTTTGCCGGGCCCAATACCCCCGAAGTAAATTCCTCCTCTTCAAATAAGCCCACAACTAAGCAGTCGCCGGCTATTTCCAGGGGATGCCCTTTTTGAAAATTGATATCCATCTTAATCCCACCTAGTTAAGTAATTTATGATCTCTTTCTCACTTTATCATCAATACTCTTTGCATCGGTACCTATGCGACGGTACTTTTTTGATTGTCGGTTGATATAATTCCCTGAACGATAGTTTGGATTGAGAAGGATTTAAAATGGAAAATCGGACTCAGACCGGTCGCGAAAAAGATATTTTGCAACGAGCAGCGAAAGTTTTGCCTCAAGGTTCGCTCGGTAATTTGAATTACGATCTCATAATAAACAGAGGCAAGGGAAGCCACGTATGGGACGAAAGCGGGAATGAGTATATAGATTATCTTCTCGGATCTGGTCCCATGATTGTCGGTCATGCCAATTCTTCTGTGATGGAGGCGGTGCTAAACCAGTTGAATAGCGGCACGACCTTTTTCGTTACCAACGAGAAATCGGTGGAATTAGCTAAAGAGATTGTTAAAGCAGTCCCATGCGCAGATAAAGTGCGTTTTTGCAGCACAGGAACGGAAGCTACCTTATACGCCATGAGAGCTGCAAGGGCTTTCACAAAAAAAGATAAAATACTGAAATTTGAGGGTGGATATCATGGTATGAATGATTATGCTTTGATGAGCATGGCACCATCCAAACTATTAGATTATCCACAGGCTGAGCCGGATACTGCGGGGATCCCCAAGTCCCTCCAATCAGAAATGTTAATAGCTCCCTTCAATGATTTAGAGACTACATCAGCAATAATTGACCGGTATAGTGATGAACTGGCGGGGGTTATTGTTGAACCTTTCCAAAGGCTTTTGGCACCTAAACAGGGTTTTCTGGAAGGGTTAAGGGAAATAACTAGTCATTATGAGATACCTCTAATTTTTGACGAGGTGGTGACTGGATTTAGATTTTCCTATGGAGGTGCTCAGGATTATTATGGGGTTGTACCTGATATTTGTACCCTAGGAAAGGCTATTGCCGGAGGTTTTCCACTTACGGCTGTTGCAGGGCGGGACGAGATCATGACGCATTTTGATTCCGACAAAGTGGAAAAAGAAGAGTTTATGCCACAAATTGGGACCCTAAATGGTAATCCCGTCGCCTGTGCTGCAGGGTTGGCAACTTTAGATATCCTTAAACAAGATGGTGTTTACGACGGTATCTTTGATACCGGTCGAAAAGTTATGGAAGGACTTCAGAATATCTTAAATAACTCGGAGATTCCCGGTAAAGTTGTTGGAGAACCGGTACTTTTTGATGTATTTCACCACCGAAGAAGTTTACGACTACCGGAGCACCCTAAATGCCGATTCTCAAAGGTTTTCCAGATTCAATCAGTTACTTTTAGAACGCGGTGTCCTGAAGGGAAGCCCCAAATTCTATTTTTCAACTGAGCACGATGATAAAGACGTGGGCAGGACTTTGGCCGCATTTGGGGAGGCTATCGACATAATGACATCGGAGTGAGATTTGTTTTGGGAGGATATTTCCAGGTATTGCAGGTATTAACGAACTATTGTCATCACTTTGGGATCATCGGCGGGGTTCATACCAAGTTTAACTCTCTCTATGACCCCGGTCATTTCCTCACGTGATTCTGTCTTTACTTTTATGTAATTGCTAGTCAGTCCAGTGTAGGTGGGGAATTGGTCCTTTTTACCTCGCTTCGAGGGTTCTTCCCAGAGGACAAGTTCATGTTTCCCAATATTCGATTCCCTATATTTTCTAAAACTATCTTCTGCTATTTCTATAAGTATTTGAGATCGGTCATGTTTTATGAGAGAGTCCACT
>DTSF01000292.1 GCA_012965485.1 Dehalococcoidia bacterium | reverse complement strand
TAGCCTAAGTCCGCAACCCATCAGTTTGGTGAAAGCCGAGATATGCATGACCCCATCATCCGCATCCAAACCGATCATTGCAGGCGGCAGTTGCGGCCCATCAATGTGAAAATCAGCGTACGATTCATTTTCTACTATAGGTATCTGATATTTATTGGATATCTCAACTATCCTCTTTCTTCTTTCAAGATTGATGGTGGCACCAGTAGGATTATGGTAAACAGAAATCGTATAGATGAGCTTTGGTTCTCCAGTCAATCGCAGGGTACGATTCGAGAGACTCTACTTCTCTGGATGTAAAAATACCGGATTATGTTAGTAATCTGACCACTGACTTAAAGGGTTTTAGGATTGGTATTCCTAAAGAATATTTTATTGAAGGGATCAGTCCGGGGGTTGAGAAATCGATTCTTGATGCAGTAGAGGTGTTGAAAGGGTTAGGAGCTGATGTAAGGGAAGTTTCCCTTCCGCATACCAAGTATGCCCTGGCAGTCTACTACATAATCGCACCGTCAGAGGCGTCCGCCAATCTAGCTAGATATGATGGAGTTAAATACGGGTTTTCTGAGAAAGATGCTGACACTATGTGGGCAGGGTTGGAAAATACAAGATCCAATGGCTTCGGCCCTGAAGTTAAAAGAAGGATCATGCTCGGCGCATATGCGTTATCTGCTGGGTATTATGATGCTTTCTACCTGAAGGCCCAAAAGGTTAGGACTCTGATAAGACAAGAGTTTGAGGACGTGTTTAAAAATGTTGATGTCTTAGCCATGCCTACTTCACCTACTACTGCCTTTAGGATCGGAGATAAAATCGACGATCCGTTGCAAATGTACTTAAATGACATATTTACAATACCGGCAAACATAGCTGGAATCCCCGGAATTTCAATTCCGGCTGGATTGGTTGACGGATTGCCGGTTGGGCTTCAATTTATGGCAGGTACATTACAAGAAACTAATTTGTTCAAGGCGGCATATGCATATGAACAAGCCACAGATTGGCATAATCAATCTCCCTCTATTTAGAAGGGCCTAAAATGCAAGATTCTGATGATATATCGATCGGAATTACCGGCCTTGCAGGATGGGAGATTCCTGAGAATCAGACAGGAAAAGGACTAACTTTACAAACCACAAGAGGTCCAATCAATACGATAGTTCATCATGATCCTGACATGCCAGCCCACCGCGGCGTCATATGGGTTGGGGGTGCTCGCGGAGGATTGGATGGTCCAGCTGGAGGCCTGTATCGAATTGTTGGCGAGGAATTATCACCTGGAATCACATCTGTAAGAATTGACTATAGGGAGCCTGGCGAGTTGATTGAATGTGTCATGGACACCCTGGCTGGAGTATCATTTTTGACAGGTACAGGCCATTCCGACATTTTACTGGTAGGGCATTCATTTGGAGGTGCGGTTGCCATAAAATCGGCACCTTTTTCCGACAAGGTAAAAGGAGTCATTGCCCTGTCAAGCCAAACATATGGGGCAACTGATGTTTCAGAAGTATCCCCATGTCCGATCTTACTAATTCATGGGGAAGATGACATCGTTTTGTCTCCTCAATGCTCCCAGACTATATTCGATTGGGCAGAGGAACCGAAGGAGGTGATCTTTATGCCCGCTACAGGTCACGGATTAAGAGAAACTTCTGAGGAAGTCACTGCAAAGGTCAAATCGTGGGTTGTCAACCACTTATACCTTCCTGATGAAATCCCGGAATAGCATGGCAGGGTTGGTTGGGATATACTCAAATTTACTTACTAGTTAATAGCCAATAAATATCTAAATAAAGGGGAGCTTTTTTGATATGGGAGAACTCGACGGAAAAGTAGCAATCATTACGGGTGCAGGTAGATTAAGAGGTATAGGCAGAGCAACTGCTGAAGCTTTGGCAAAATTGGGGGCGGATGTTGTTGTTACAGGAACCGGAAGAAATCCGGATTCATTTCCTGACGACGAAAAGGCAATTGGTTGGAAGGACATCGAAACTGTAGCTGAGCGGGTTCGGGACATAGGCCGCCGAGCACTTCCTTTGGTAATAGACGTC
>DTSF01000291.1 GCA_012965485.1 Dehalococcoidia bacterium | reverse complement strand
GACGAGGGGCTGTTGGATGCGCCGGATTCTTACCTTCGCGCTCGTTTTTCGATTCTCTTCATTCGTCCACAACGATGCGCGTAAGTACAAATTAATTGAAGGAACGAAATCATGAACACGTCCCTTTCGACGTTTGAACCCGACGAACCCTTGCACGAAATTACCGATACATTGAAAAGAGACGGGGGCGTCATATTACGGAGCCTGGCGCCAACACATTTAATGGACACGGTTTACGAAGAGGTACAACAGAAAGTTCCAGAGGTAGCTCAAAAATCATCTACCTATCTCTGGCCAGACGGCAACCGCACGGTCGGTGCTCTCGCAGCGGTAAGCACGACTTTTGCGGAAGAATTATTGATTCACCCCAAAGTACTTGAGATCGCGGATGCGATGCTCTTGCCGCTGAGAACAATGGCCACTAAACCCGTCAACGACATTCCAAATTCGGACCGGGTAGATCGAGCGAATATAGGTGATGGATTGTGGGCCATCTCAGAAAATGAACAAAAAAGTACTCAACTGGTGTGGAAAGCGTCTGACCCCGAAAGAGGCCCGAATTGCGATCATTACAACCTCGGTGCTTCAGTGATGTTGGAAGTACGTATTGGCAATGAAAACCAGATGCTCCACAGAGAGAATGCGATTTACCAGCCGTACATCGGATATATCTCTAAGATGCGTGAATTCGTGGTATCAGTTATGTGGGCGGCCACCGACTTTACCGAAGAAAATGGTGCCACCCGTCTTGTGCCTGGAAGCCACATGTGGCCAGAAGATCAAGTTGCGAAAGAAAGTGAGATTGCTCAAGCCGTCATGCCCAAAGGGTCCGCAGTGATGTGGCTTTCACGCACCCTGCATGGAGCGGGGAAAAGTAGAATTTCGGAACGGCGAACCGGGTTTTTCAATTCGTTCATTCCCGATTGGCTTAGACAGGAAGAAAATCAGTACTTATCCGTCCCTCCGGAAATAGCCGAGAAATTATCGGACAAGGTTAAACAAGTAATCGGATATTCATCGAGCAACTCCCTAGGATGGGTTAAAGGTAGAGCGAGAGAGAATCTATTAATCGAGGGATCAAGCGCACCGATTTAGGTCGCCTCTTGGGATTGGATTAGAGATGGAAGCTAAATACAAACTTATCGGCGTACCGTCACCTCACGACACGAGATAGGATCAGAGAATGATTACAAAAAAATATATATACGTGTCGGCAGCAGTGTTTGCCGTTGTCGCACTGATTCACTTAATGCGGGCACTGTCTGGATGGGAGTTTCAGATAGGTCCATTTGATATACCGTTGACTGCCTCATGGGTTTTGTTTGTGGCGTGTGCTTCGCTCGCTGTATGGGCACTACGCTCCACATCGGCTCCATAAGTCTGCCGATTCCTGCCGACCTATCAAATATTCCAACCGCATTTCTCACGGGTTCCAGCTGTTGCATTTCTTCGTCTTAGTCCAAACCCAAAACCTGCTCAAATTGCAGACGCTCTAGAACCAGACAACAAAGACTATTCCCAAGGATCGGAGGAGCCAAAACTCCAGAGGTGACCTTCCAAGTCTTTACACGTGTATCCCCTGCCTCCGAAATCCGCATCAACGATATCCAGAACTATTTCTGCTCCTGCTGCCCGTGCCTTCTCGTAGTGGGCATCCACATCTTCGACGATCATATAAACGCTAGCCGTGTTATAGCCATCTAGCTGTACGGGTGACTTGTTTAGTTTTCCAAAAGGATCGTCAGTATCCCTGTGGTAATCACCTAACATAATCATAGCCATGCCGCAGACCAGTCGGGCATGGGCTATACCGCCGCTCTCATTAGGAACGATAAGATGCTCTTCAAACCCAAAAGTAGCGCATAACCAATCGATCGCTTGTCTGCAATCCTGATATCGCAAACTAGGGACTATTCTTGTCTTCACGTCGTTACTCAATTCCTTTTGAATTACCCACGGGTTTCGTAATCCCTAACCCACGCCTCTCGCCGAGACCTGTCATGGCGCTTGAGATTGGTTCGGGGTTGGAAAGATCACTAAGCTTAGCCATGATC
>DTSF01000290.1:1532-7658 GCA_012965485.1 Dehalococcoidia bacterium | reverse complement strand
TTTTCATGGTCCACTAAAATGAAATCCGGAACCTTTGCTCCTATCTCTATATTATTTTCCGGTTGATACCTTAAAAGTTCCATCTTCAGTCTCCCAAGTTAAGAGTTTCGTACTTCTGGGTCAAGTACGGATAGATCTTGACCATCTTCGCCTACATTATTTTCTATTTCTTTTATGTATTCATCAACCTTTTCAATGAACTCAACGGGTAGTGTAAACCTAATTAGACTTTCCTTGTAGAATTTTCGCCTTCCAGGGAAAAGGGCGAAACTGGTCTTTAGTGCCAAATCTGGATCCACTTGTAACAAATCCGCGTATTCCTGAGCTATGTTACTAAGACTCATCTCGGCTGCAAATAATCTATTGAAGCGTATTCTTTCGGATTGATTATTCAAATCTGCGAAATCATGACCACCACGGAAATTTATATCAGATAAATCCGGGTTGGTAGCCACTGCTACGGCGAGATCTTGTCGTTGTTGGTTGATTGCGAGTACAAGTTCTCGTTGTGCCACTGCACGTTGCTGTTTCAATTGAAAAAACAAAACAAACGCTACCACTAAAGTGGCTAGTCCAGTTACAATTTGTGCTCCATAGATTACGATTTCAACGCTCATAGTGGTTTGATTCTTTTTCCTAAGTTATTTAAATGTATTGGTATTGCAATTCAGATAATTGATGATACGTGAAAAATAGGAATGGAATCATATCAGTCTTGTACAATAGTATTGAAGTTGTTTGGTACAACATTTGTGGTTGCACTAAGTTTTGGGTTGTAAATGAAAATGTTATGCCGACGTAGCTCAGTGGTAGAGCAGCTGTTTTGTAAACAGCAGGCCGTCAGTTCGAACCTGACCGTCGGCTCCAAAAAAATTTTAAAGGATTCATCTCGTGCCAGAAGAGGACAAGAGATTACAAGCAGATTCAGTCGATGCCTTTGAATTCATAGGAAGAATAGCACAGACAAGAAAAAAGCCGGTTGAAGAAACCAAAGATCTCTCCAAAGAAGTAGACCAGGAGAAATCTGATACTGATTTGTCGTAATGGGAGAGCCCAATACGGCGCCCCACGTATCAGCATTAAAGGCTAGCACCCGACCATGCCGATATTGAATCTACCACCAAGTCTCCGATTTAATTTGGCCTGTATTGAACCCTGTTTTTTGTAATTGAGTTGACAGAGAATCGACAAAGCCGTCCGGACCACAGACAAAAGCGATATCGAAGGTGGAGGCTTTTAATTGATTTAACATGTCAGCATTAATCCTGCCTGAGAATCCTTCAGTGGAATGATTAGATGCGCCGGATATCGTGTAGGAATAAGAAAGTTGATGAGGGTTTTGCAGGCAGAGGTCTTTTAACTCCCTGGTAAACAACAATTCTTCACAGGAGGAAACACTATGCATGATTGTTGCCCTGTGATTAGTCGCCTCCCCGATGTACCTGAAAATACTCACCAAAGGGGTAAGTCCGATTCCACCAGCTATTAATATCGCATTACCCTGCTCAGGGACGTAAACACAGTTTCCACCCGTTGAAAAAGAAACAGTATCCCCCTCCATCATGGATTGATGAATATATTGGGTTACTTTGTCATCCCCTGAATTTTTTACGGCTAAAGAAATGAATTGTGTGTTGCATGGGGTTGATGTGATTGAATAACCAGCAACTTGTTTCCTCCCGTGTAGGGAGACAAACAGGTCAATCCATTGTCCGGGAAGAAAATCAATCTTGCCTTCATAGGGCATCAAATCGAAAGATTTCGTAGAGGCGGTTTCTTGCTTGATGTTAGCAACCTTCGCAGTAACTATGTGTCTATCAGGTTGCATCTTGTCTTAAACCCTGTTCTTAATATGAACTTATGAGAGCATTTCCTCTAAATTTGAAAATGCCATACTCAGGCTCTCAGCCAGAGCAGGATATGTTATTTGTCCACCCATGGTGTTGATTCCCTTAGCAAGGCTACTGTCTAAAACGATAGCTTTGTGGACACCGTTCTTTGCAATCGACCGAACGTAGGGTAGGGTAGCGTTTGAAAGTGAAATGCTGGCGGTATGGCCCACTATTCCCGGCATGTTAGTTACTGCATAATGGATAACGTCGTCTTGAATATAGGTCGGGTTTTGATGAGAGGTTGGACGGATGTCTTCAACGCAGCCACCTTGGTCGATTGCAACATCAATAATAACTCCTCCAGGCATCATATCTTTAACCATATCGCGACTGACTATTTTAGGAGCTTTTGCCCCTGGCACTAACACTGCGCCCACGACAACCTCTGAGCGCTGAACCTTCTCTGCTAGTACCGCAGGGGTCGGATAAATGGTTTTCACGTGGCCATTGGTTAAGGTGTCTATTTCTCTAATTCTATCTAGATTAATATCAGCAACGGTTACGTCGGCCCCTGCCCCCATTAATGCTGTCGCCGCATTTAGCCCCACAGTTCCGCCTCCAATAATAAATGCGCTGCAATTGCCAGATCCAGGCACACCACTAAGTAATTTACCAACCCCGCCTTCTATATTGGTTAGAAGGCGCGCTGAAACTTGAGGAACTAACCGCCCTGCAATTTCACTCATGGGATGAAGGAGCCCTAGCCTACCTTTATCGTCTTCTACAGTCTCATAAGCGATCCCGGTCACATTTTTCTTCAATATGCAATCAAGTAAATCTAGCTCAGCGGCTAGGTGGAGGTACGTGAAAATGGTCTGGCCTTCTTGTATTAAATCAAATTCGTTAGGCTGGGGTTCTTTTACCTTGACGATGAGCTCTGCCGTGCCGTATATCTCAGCAGGGTCTGAGACCATGGTGGCACCTGCGCCGTACAGGTAAGTATCATCAGAAAACCGAGATCCTTGACCGGCGCCAGTTTCTACGAGGACTTTATGACCGTCAGAGACTAAAACCTCGACTTTATCAGGAGGTAAAGACACCCTGTTCTCATCGGGCTTTATTTCTTTTGGGACACCTATTATCACAGCTTAAACTCCTGGCTTTGATAATAAATAAACGCTAACCATAGTTAATTTTGAATGTCTAAAACCTTTTCAAAAGCTTTTCCAATTCTTCTGCTGGCTTCCTCCAGATGTTCAAATGGAGCACGAGTGAAAGCTAGTCGAAAATGCGAATCATCTAATGAGCTATCAACATAAAAAATAGATCCTAACGGAAAAATAACACCCTCTTCTGCGGCGGCCTGAATCAAGTCAAAAGCTTTGGTTTGAGTACATTTGACCCAAAGGAAGTAACCGCCTTCTGGTTCTTCCAATTCAATATAGGGATCGCAGTATTTCTTGAGGGAATCTATCATTGTTCTACACTTGGATTTGTATAAATCTCGCATCGAAACAATGTGGCTGTCCAGTTTTCCCGACTCTATTAGATCTGCTAACGCATAATGGATTAGTGAACTGTTGCCCATGTCAAATCGTACTTTCGTTAGCGGTTCAGCCAATTCATCTCTGGCTTGAATCCAACCAGCTCTCAATCCGGTGGCCAAAATTTTGCTGAAACTACACATTTTTATTACCCCATGGCCATCAGATAGAGCATAGTATGATGGAGGTGGCGGTGTATCGTAATAGAGTTCGGTGTATGCGGCATCTTCTGCTATGAGAATTTTGTGTTCCGCGCATATTTCCAGAATTGCTTTTCTAATTTCTAAGGTAGTCACATTACCCATTGGGTTGTGATAATCAGGGATGGTGTAAAAGAGTTTTACTCTTTTACCTTGGGCCGCAAGCGATTCGACAGTTTCCTTAAATAAATCCGGATTAATGCCTTCTTTATCCATTGGCACCTCAATAACTTCTGCTCTGAATCCCCTAATGGCTCTTACCGTTCCCGAGTAACTTGGAGATTCTACAATTGCGATGTCTCCAGGCCCTACAAAAGCCTTGCAGACGTTTTCTAGACACCCAGAGCTTCCATTGTGCATGATGATATTGTCAGGAAGAAGGTTTGTTCCTTCAATTTTATTTTGGCGGTCAGCTATTAATTGACGTAGGCCTTCATAGCCAAACCAACCTCCGTACATAAGAGAATCACTGAAATCGTCTCTAATTGATTTGGAGAAACTATCGATCAAGTCTTCTGTTGGAAGAGCAGTATCGTCCGGAATTCCACCAGCCAAAACAATGGGGTCTGGATGTTCTGTGGGGAGTCTCCAAAAACGACCAGCATCGGTGGCGCTCCCCGCACCTATGCTGCGCGCAGCTTCCGAAAGTAAGTCGTTTTCTATGTCCAAGGATTGCCATTGGTTGGCGATTGTTTCTTTTTCGAATTGCACCATATCATTAAACCTTATGCCTATTGATGCCTAAGGCGAATAGGACAGCTAATCGTTTTCTTTCAAATAAGGATAACCTGTCGCGACTAACTAGTGAAGCTATAAAGCAAAGCGATAGTAAAAACCAGGAGCAAGGTTCTATCGGTTCATTGTGGGATCTAACGCATCCCTCAAGCCATCACCTACAAACGTAAAGCCCATCGTAATAATCGCTATCATGAGGCTCGGGAACAGACCCATATACAAGTACGTGCGGACATAGACAAGGCTGGTTGATATCATTTTGCCTAAACTTGGCATCGGCTCATCAATTCCAAGTCCTAAAAAGCTAAGTCCGGCCTCATTGAAAATCACAGCTGGAATTTGAAAGGCCAATAAGACGGCCAATATAGGTACGATGTTTGGGAAAATATGTCTAAATGCTACTCTGAATCTAGTGGCACCGATGGCTTGTGCTGCGATTACAAATTCTCTCTCTTTAAAAGCTAAAAACTGCCCGCGGGTGATACGCGTTTCCACGACCCAGCCCGAAATCCCCAAAGCAAATATCACGTTCCACATGGAATGTCCAAGCATTCCCATAATAAACATCGCTATTAGTAAAGCCGGAATGCCGGTTGCTATTTCTATTATCCTGACCACTAACTGGTCTACCCACCCCCCAAGATAACCGCCAAGAGTACCTAAACTGATTCCTATGCTTAAGGTGATGATTTGTACCCCCAGAGCTACAACGATAGAAGTCCGTGTGGCATAAATCATACGACTGAGGTAATCGCGACCCACTCCGTCGGTGCCAAATATGTGAGACCAGCTGGGAGGCTGCCTCGTTTCAAGCAAGTTTCCCACGTCGTATGGGGTAGGTGCCAAAAAGTCCGCAAATGTAGCGATGAAAAGACAGGCAACGACGATTCCAAAGCCAACGACGGCCAATTTGTTACGCCTGAAACGCCACATGAAATTAGCTTTGCGGCGCTTTTGACCTTTGTCTTCTACTTCTTTAAGGCTGGTCATGTTTGGCGATCCGTCAGTCTCACCCGAGGATCAGCCCAAGTGTAGAGAATATCACTGATAAAATAAGTAAGGCCAAACAGAACGGCCACCAACATGAAAACACCCATGATGACCGGGTAATCCCTATCAAAAATACTGGTTACGAAATGGCGACCAATTCCAGGTATCCCGAAGGTGTTTTCTATAAAAATGCTTCCTGTCATCAGGTTTGGGATTAAAGGCCCTACGAGGGTAATAATAGGGATCAAGGCATTCTTAAAAACATGCCGAAGGATCACTACAGGTTCTGCTAATCCCTTGGCTCGTGCAGTCCTGATGTAATCGGACCTCATGGCCTCGAGCATACTGACTCTTGTAAAACGCGCTATAAGGCTCGTAGGAGCAAGGCAATAGGCCACCACTGGCAGGACCATATGCTGCCAAGTCCCCCAGCCTTGGGTTGGAAGGAGGTCCATTTTCACGGAAACAAACATAACTAACCATATCGCAACGGCAAAATTTGGAACAGTGATACCTGTTGTAGCTAGAAAAGTTACGGTGTAGTCCAGTACGCTATTTTGCCGGAGCGCGGCAATAATGCCCACAGGAATTCCGATTGAAAAGGCTATTATAAGTGTGAAAGAACCTATCTTTGCTGTGGCAGGCCAGCCTCTTGCTATTGTTTCCCAAACGGTTTCAGTTTTGAATATGAATGAATTGCCTAAATCTAAGTGAAGTAAATTCCATAGGTATTTTGCATATTTCCTCAAAGTGGAATTTTTCCTCTCTCCCACTTTTTATGTTCTAAATGTAAATTTGAAGTATATTTTTTCAAAAAAATGTATG